>CAIRSV010000211.1 GCA_903881265.1 uncultured Bacteroidota bacterium | reverse complement strand
ATAACACTCGACCATCTGACAAGTTTAGAGAGGTCGTACCTTCTGCGGCTGTAACACCACTAGTCTGTTGAAAGTAGGTCAGAAACATTGAGTCGATACGCGATACAGGTAATACGACATCCGAAGGAACTCGACCTTTCAAACAAGCACCTGATATCAATAGTACAATGACACAAGCAAAATAGACGAAGTATGTTTTCATAAATAAATAAAATTGAAATTACTGATTTTTCCGTTCTTTGCAGAAATGAATATACGCGAAGCAAAAATATACTTCGATCAACAATGTGCATCGTTGTTTGATAAATCCGAAGCGGAAGAAATATTCATACGTATCGCTGAAGAATTAACAGCCATGTCAACAGTAGACATAAAATTGAATACACATCTTGACGTTGATGATGCGAAACTCAATGAAATGATTGCCCAATTATCAACACAAAAACCATTGCAATATATTCTAGGTTATGAATGGTTTTACAACCTCAAACTACTTGTCAATGAGCACGTACTGATACCGCGCCCCGAAACAGAGGAATTAGTTAGATGGATACTCGATACAATTAAGACGACACATAGTAGCACACCGACAATCCTCGATATCGGCACGGGCAGTGGGTGTATACCCATTGTTCTTAAAAAGGAAATCCCCAAGGCAGAAGTAGCCGCAATGGATATTAGTCAAACTGCGCTGGATGTGGCCATGCGCAATGCATTAACCTATGCGCTCACGATTGATTTCATACAAGGAGATATAATAGACCCTTCTTTCATCACAGGAAAAAAGTATGACATTATCGTAAGTAATCCTCCCTACATCACCATTCCTGAAAAAGCTGAAATGAATGAGCGGGTAGTAGCCTTTGAGCCAGAACAGGCACTATTTGTTACGAACAATGATCCATTACAATTCTATACCGCTATTCTGCTATTTTCCGAGAAGCATCTTGCAGACAACGGCACTATTTTTCTTGAACTAAATCGCGACTATAGTATACACACAAAACAACGCTATGATGAAGCAGGCTATGAAACAGTCCTTCGAAAAGATATGTACGGAAACAACCGTATGCTGATGGCAAAAAAAAGACCTACTGACGTTTATCAATAGGTCTTATCAACACTTCCCTACTTCTTACTCCGCACTTTATAATTACTGTTCTTACTATCCTTTTGCATATACTTGATATCTTCTGTCGACATCGTTTCAACTTCGTCCAACTTCTTGTGATACGATTCATTGACAGATGCTGCACCCAGCATGGCAGGCGCTTGTTGAATAGCGGCTGGTTTTGAACGGATATAGTCATCATTTTGTTTCACCAATTTTTTGGCTTCCTCATAGTGACCTTTATCAACTTCCTTCATGGCACGTTCTAGTGTTTCATTCGATTCATACATCGCTACCTGTGTGCTTACCCATTCGCTGAAGCTAGTTGAATATAATTTTTCGTTGGATGTAAACTCATTTTTGTTGGTCAACATAATACCTGCATTTCGTTCTTGCATTGGATCGTAATATGTGAGAGCCGTATTAAAACTAACCGTGGTATTTCTACCAGCTTGGATGGTGTATTTGATGAGCACACCTTTTGTTTCTTCTGAAAAAATATCATGTAGTCTGATTGTCAGTGTCCTTCCTTCCTGTTCGTATTGTTGTCCGTATACCCTATCGATATTGACATACTCAGGTATTGTGATTTTCAATTCGGCACGCTGCGCCATCACCTCCGACAAGTTATTCAATTCTTTTTTAAAGATGCCTGCAATCTCATTTGCATTGTCGATGAAATAATAATTACCGGTGCCTGTTTCGGCCATAGACGTCATCAGGTCTTCATTATAATCTCGTCCTACACCAAATGTAGAAATAGAAATTCCTTCCAACTTATTTTTCTGACGTACTAGTTGTTGAATTTGATTCGGGTCGGTAATACCCTGATTAGCAAGACCATCACTCAGCAATAATACCCTATTGATAAAGCTTGCATTATAATAGCGTTTCACTTGTGCATATCCTTCCAAGGCCCCGCCCATTAAGTTGGTACTGCCTCGATCCGTGATGCCGTCTATCTTACTCTTGATGCTGTATTTATTAAGCACTGGCGTTGCATATTGAAGCACGTCTACACTGCCATCATAGATAACGATAGACAAATAATCTTCCGGACTTAATTGATCAACGATATACTTCGCCGCTTTCTTGGCATTGTTAATTTTATCGCCGGCCATAGAACCGCTTCGGTCGATGACAATGGATATGTTCAGCGGGATATGTTTATTGTATTCGCCTGAAAAATGATCTGCCACCAACTCGGCATAAAAATGGCCTTCGTGATGATTGCGGATATAATAATTATTTTCAAATGAAGTCGATAAGGTCAGATTTCCTTTTCGTTGTGAAAACTTAGCGGTTGAATTGTACGATTGATTATCGTCGTTGTAACGGTTAGCGTCTTGCTTACTTGTTGGGTAAAACGAAGACAACGAAAGAATGAATGCAATACCTGTCAAGGCGGCTGCAAAAATGAACGTGTGTTGTTTCATACTATATAATTTTTAATTGGTGAAAATTGACCACTTGGATGCAATTGTTTTTCATATTCCACACACAGAAAAAAAAATAAGTAAAAAAAAGACTGTCTCACGTTTGAGACAGCCTTTTTCAATTGTATTCAATCAACATTCGATGATCGCCTTTATGCGTACATCTCTAGTTTCAATTCATGCACACGTTCGTTCTCCAAATATTCTTCATAATTACAGATACGATCAATGATACCGTTTGGTGTCAATTCGATGATACGATTACAGACCGAATTAGCAAATGCCAAATCGTGTGTGGTCATCATAATAACACCCGGAAAATCCAATGCACCATTATTAAAGGCCGTAATACTTTCAAGATCAAGGTGATTGGTAGGCTCATCAAGGACGATGCAATTTGGATTCTGCAACATCATCTTACTAAGCATACAACGTACTTTTTCACCTCCGCTCAAGACCTGGGTCTTCTTATTCAATTCCTCACCGTTAAACAACATCTTACCAAAGAAACCACGCAAGAAATCTTCATCGGCATCTTTCACTGTATCAGGTACAAACTGACGAAGCCAATCCATTAGATTCAATTCTGATTCAAAAAACTTCTGATTATTATTCGGCAAATACGCTTTGGTGATGGTGGTGCCCCATTCAACTGTACCATTATCAGCTTTTGATTCTCCATTGATAATATCGAAAAAGGCATGCACGGCCAATTGATTTTTGCTCACAAACAAAATCTTGTCGGTCTTATGAACATCAAAGCTCACATCAGAAAACAATACTTCACCGTCTATGCTTGCTGCTAATTTTTCAATCTTAATAATATCATTCCCCACCTGACGATCGGGCTTGAAGATGATACCCGGATAACGTCTGTTACTTGGTTTGATATCTTCGATAACCAGTTTCTCCAGCGCCTTCTTACGTGAAGTGGCTTGTTTGCTTTTACTTGCATTGGCACTGAATCGTGCGATGAAATCCAAGAGATCCTTACGTTTCTCCTCATTCTTCTTATTCTTATCATTCAACTGACGAGCTGCCAATTGACTACTCTCGTACCAAAAGGTATAGTTACCGGTATAAATATTGATTTTGCTTCGGTCAACATCGGCTACATGGGTACACACGGTATCCAGAAAGTGACGATCATGACTTACCACGATAGCAGTATTTTCGTAATCGGCCAGGAAGTTTTCGAGCCAACGTATGGTTTCAATATCAAGGTCATTGGTAGGCTCATCCAACAGCAAGATATCTGGATTGCCAAACAAGGATTGCGCCAACAATACCCTTACTTTTTGGGTACCATTTAGATCTTGCATCAGTGTTTGATGAAGTTCATCGGTCACACCAAGGTCTGATAGTAGTTGCGCTGCATCACTCTCGGCGGTATATCCACCCATTTCACCAAAATCGTGTTCTAGTTCACCTGCTTTAATACCATCCGCTTCTGTAAAATCTTCTTTCAAGTAAAGCGCATCTTTTGCTTGTTGAATATCCCACATCTTCTTGTTACCCATCAATACGGTATTGAGTACGGTAAAATCATTGAATTCAAAGTGGTTTTGTTTCAGCATACTGAGGCGTTCGCCCGGCGAAATACTCACATTGCCTTTATTGGGTTCAATTTCTCCGCTTAGGATTTTAAGAAAAGTTGATTTTCCGGCCCCGTTGGCACCGATGATACCATAGCAGTTGCCTTTGGTGAAATTGATGCTGACCTCATCAAAAAGGACTCGTTTGCCGTACGAAAGCGATACATTGTTGGTAGATAACATAACTGATTAATTTTAAAGCGGCAGGCACAAAGGCCATACCAATTTTTTAAAGGCGGCAAAGGTAAGGCTTTGAATGTGGAAATGAAAAAAATTGAGTGAGCAGAATGTTATGATTGCCACCCTTTTCAATTGAGGGCCTGTTTCATTTTTCATTTGGGATGAGTGCGCGTAAATCTGTGAAACGAGATGACCCACTTCAAACCCAAACCGATTAAGATCTGAGCCTAATCATCTCAGTTCCAAACTCTACGAACTCGATTATGCACTCCGTCGGGCGAGTTAAAAAGCCGGAGCAACTGAGCTAAAAAAACTTCGTATTATCAGCTGCAACCCAGGATAACCGAGCAATTATGTAAGGCGACCGAGCCAAAAAAATGGGCTGATTCAGTTTGGAAGTGAGACCGCTGAATTCTACCACTTCGTTAGTGTTCAGAAGCGGGAGTGCAGAAATGGCGATAATTTCTATTTTTAAAAATGTACAAGTATCGAAAAATGTACTGAAAAAAAAACCGCCTCTTTCGAAGCGGTTTTCAAGTATTCTTTCATACTAAAGTCCTGTAATACGTAACCCGAATGAATATGGATATTGAACAGTCCCATAGCTGGTCATTGGAGTCAGGTCTTGTTTTACAAAGATGGCAACACCTTGGTATCCAACCTCGAATTGCATGCCATATTGGAATTTATTCAAATTGAAATCTTCATATTGTTTGATCTTGGCCGTTGAACCCTGTACCATCTTTTTAGTATGACTTCGCACCAGATAACCTACATAACCTCCCGCACTGATATACACGTTCTTAGTAGTATGATGCGGACTTGTTTCGATACGCAACATTAAAGGAACCTGGAGATAATTTGTCACCAACCTGTTTTTACGAAAGTCATTTGAATCGCGGCTTACATATGGCCCCTGATAGATACCTTGTATCGGCAGCTGGTTCTCTGGCGCTTTGTTCCAATCGATAGATCGTTTATAGCTCCAGTTGCTGATATCGTATGTGAGGCCGTAAACGATATTGATATAATTCTTATATAAACTTAATTGCTGCTTCACTATACCGATATTGATATGTACGGATTTGCCGGAACGCAATTCAAAATCACTGACATTTGCTGCCGGATTCATTTTTGCAAGAAATCCTGCATCGTCGCTCCCTAAAGGTCCTGGATTGGCATAATTGGTATTGTCGGTGTAGTTATTGAATCCGATATCGAAGCTCCCCCAACTGGTTTCAAGTACTTTCCTGACAGTATCTTTCTTGGTGGTCAATTCAACCTTGCTTGGTGATCGTTCACCGTCTTTTTCTTTTGTGATGATACGAAGTTTGCCATTGAGCAAATTAGACGTATCGCTGTCTGCCTTTACGTGTATTTTGACTTTAGCCGAATTACAGTCCTTTGATTTTTTTTCACGGCTTTGAGCCAACGCAGGTATAATAATGAACAAGGCTGCGCCCACAATAAATCGATTTTTCATGTTGTTTTTTTTAATTTAAGTTAATAATTTTTTTGTTACCGATCATGACTGTGATTTCAGTATGAGTCAACTGGTCTTTGGTATGTTTTACTTTTCGCAAAAGTCTTGAGAGTTGAGCCAAGGCACAAAACAGCCCGGGTTGTTTACGCTCACTCAGTATGAACGTATTTTTCGAAGGAATATCTGAAGCTTCAGGTATTTCCACCTTTTGTTGTTCAGATAGAATCACATCATTTGCCTTTGCGATTGTTTCCGAAGGAATTGAGGTGGTTATGACTGGTGAACTGTTTTCAATCAAATTAGGCTCTGTTTTGTTCAGCGGTGCCTGATCCTGTTTGACAATGTTATCCTGCACCTCCACTGTCTCTTTTGTTGAAGGCAAGGCTTCCTTGTATTCTTTACGTTGAGCAGGACTCTGGTTGAACCCAGCCGATGATTTGTGTTGTAAAACCACACTAGTAGCCGATCTCATCGAAGTGTCAGGTATGATATCAAGAGGTTGCTTAACCTCTTTTTTAGGCGCAGCCTGATTCACATAATTCACATCATCAGGCGGAATATAGTTTTTTCTTTGCATAATTAAAACCAGACTGAGCATAACACCGATGACGAGGGCTGCAGCGGCAAACATTCTTTTATAATGAATAAAGAAGTCAGTTGTTGATTTCTTATACAGCAATTCCTTTTGTTCGAAAACGATGGTATCATCGACCTCCAATATGGTTTGTTTCAACCATTCAAACGCATCCTTAATTTCCATATCTTTCTCAAGCATGAGTTCCATCTCGTGCTTCAGATTGCCTGATAACTCTCCATGGAGGTAGTCAATCAAGTATTCTTCGTAATTCTGTTTGTTGATCATGATACGGGTTTATTAAATAGTGTTTTCTATACTGATTAATGCATTCTTCAGACTGGTTCTGGCTCTGTACAACGTAATTTTTACTTGCCCTTCATTCAATCCTGTGATACCTGCCATCTCTTCATAACTGTATCCTTCATAGTCTTTAAGCAGTACCAGTTGTTTCTGAAGATCAGGCAACTTACCCAGTGCGTCATGAAGCAAGCGCTTCAGATCCACCTGTTTGGTTTCCGTAGTTCCTCCATGCGATTCCGGAAGTTGCTCTGTATATTTCATTTTACTGCTTTTCCTAAAGTCATCTATCATTTTTTTGTAACCAACGGCAAACAGGAAACTCTTAGCTTTATCAAATTCCACATCGTCCTTTCTTTCCCAAAGAACTTCGAAAGCACTTTGAACGATATCGCTCGCATGATCACGTTCTCTGCTGTTTTTTAGAATAAAACGATACAGGTGATCCGAGTAGCACTCCACACTTTTGTTATATTCGTTTTCATTCATTTGTATATATATCGGATGAGCGAGGGAAAAGTTACAGAAAAATTAAACTTTTTTTTAACTTCTACAGAAAGTGATGTTGTATCAACTGGAAATTATATGATCTACTTGAACTTTGCAGACTTCAATCATAAAAAAAAACCGCCTCTTTCGAAGCGGTTTTGTAGTTGCATTTTAGATGGTCGGTTCTTAGTAATCCATACCCATTCCGCCACCTGGCATAGGAGGCATTGGCGACTTAGGTTCAGGCTTATCAGCAATCACGCACTCAGTTGTCAATAACATACCGGCGATAGACGCTGCATTTTCTAAGGCTACACGACTTACTTTAGTAGGATCGATCACCCCTGCTTTATACAGGTTTTCGTATACTTCAGTGCGGGCGTTGAAACCATAATCAGCTTTCCCTTCACGTACTTTTTGTATGATGATAGAACCTTCTAGTCCGCAGTTAGCTACGATTTGACGCATTGGTTCTTCCAACGCACGACGTACGATAGCGATACCAGTATTTTCGTCATCATTCGCACCTTTCAGTTTCACGATGCTGTCGATAGCGCGAATGAAGGCTACTCCACCACCTGGTACAATCCCTTCTTCAACGGCTGCACGAGTTGCATGTAACGCATCATCCACACGGTCTTTTTTCTCTTTCATTTCTACTTCTGTGGCAGCACCAACATACAAGACAGCTACACCGCCAGCCAATTTAGCTAAACGCTCCTGTAATTTTTCTTTATCATAGTCGCTCGTTGTAGATTCTAACTGCGCTTTGATTTGATTCACACGTGAAACGATTTCAGCTTTCTTGCCTTTACCGCCTACGATGGTTGTATTATCCTTATCAATTGAAATACTTTCGCACGAACCTAAGTAAGTCAGGTCGGCATTTTCTAATTTAAATCCTTGGTCTTCGCTGATGACGATACCGCCAGTTAGTTTGGCAATATCTTCCAACATTTCTTTTCTGCGATCACCAAAACCTGGTGCTTTAACAGCAGCCACTTTAATCGTTCCGCGTAATTTGTTTACCACTAAGGTAGCCAATGCTTCACCTTCTAAATCTTCAGAAATAATCACCAATGGGCGACCTGCCTGAGCCACTTTCTCAAGAATATGAAGGATGTCCTTCATCGTAGAGATTTTCTTGTCATAGATCAAGATCATTGGATTGCTTAATTCGGCAATCATTTTTTCGCTGTTTGTAACGAAGTATGGCGATAAGTATCCACGATCGAATTGCATACCTTCTACAACGTCAACGGTTGTTTCAGTTCCTTTTGCTTCTTCAACAGTAATGACACCTTCTTTCCCGACTTTCGCCATAGCTTGTGCAATCAGTTTACCGATGGTATTATCGTTGTTGGCAGAGATCGTTGCTACCTGTTCGATTTTTTTGTTATCGTTGCCTACTTTTTCAGATTGCGTGCGCAGGTTTTCAACCACAGCAGCAACGGCCTTGTCGATACCGCGTTTCAGATCCATAGGATTTGCACCGGCTGCAACATTTTTAATCCCTTCTGTAATGATAGACTGCGCCAACACTGTTGCTGTTGTTGTACCGTCACCGGCTGCATCAGCAGTTTTAGAGGCTACTTCTTTCGCCATTTGGGCACCCATATTTTCGATGGCATCTTCTAGTTCGATTTCTTTAGCGACGGTGACACCATCTTTCGTGATTTGTGGTGCGCCGAATTTTTTCTCGATGACCACATTACGACCTTTTGGTCCGAGGGTTACTTTCACTGCATCAGCTAGTGTATCCACGCCTTTTTTCATTTTGTTGCGTGCTTCGATATTAAAGAGAATTTGTTTTGACATATTTAGTATTAATTTGAAATGAGTTAATTAAATTATTGAAAAGTAGTTGATCTGAACATTGTTTTAATGCAGCAGTTGCGGTCAACCCAGACGAGTCATTGGTTGACACAAATCAACGTTAGACGATAGCGAGGATATCGCTTTCTCTCATGATCAGAAGTTCTTCATGATCAACAGTAATTTCGGTACCAGCATATTTACCATATAATACGGTATCGCCAGCTTTCACTGTCATTGGTTCGTCTTTTTTACCAATACCGACGGCCACGACAGTTCCGCGTTGAGGTTTTTCTTTTGCTGTATCAGGAATGATGATGCCGCCGGCAGTTTTGGTTTCTGCGGCAGCTGCACGCACAATCACACGGTCGTGGAGGGGTGTGATGCTTAGTTTAGTTGTTTTAGCCATATCGCTTTTTATGTTTTTTGATTTAAAATTCTTGGATTTACTGCCTTCCTATCATGAAATGTGCCAAGGCATGACAGTCGGTCATTTTTTCAGTGGTTGCGAAGGTAGGGTATTTTTATTTACTCGATTATTGACAGAATTGCACACTTAGTGAGTGCGGATGTCCAAATTGACATATATTAGGATGAAAACCGTTTTACCAAATAGATCCCACAAAACGTGACAAGGATACCAAGTACTATCTGTGGGGTTATTTTTTCATTGAGGATCAACACGCCTAAAAGCAACGCCACAATCGGATTGATATACACGTAAATCGACACCATACTAACCGGCAAGGTCTTTAACGCATATAGATAGCACATAAAACAACCGATAGACCCAACCAGTGACAGGTATAGAAATTCGAGCCAGGCTTCTATTGGAATGGTGTGCAGAGGGACGTGTTGTCCAGTGAGTCGGGAAGCAATGAACAGCATAATGCCCCCTACTAACATCTGCCAACCTATGCCTTCAAACGGATTCATATCCAGCTTATTCCGTGTTGAAATGAGCGTGCCACTAGTCCAGGTACCAATTGAAATTAATGAAAGCATCACTCCAAACAGGAAATTACTTCCATGCATTTCAGCTGAAAAAGAGGATAAGAGAATAGTTACCCCGGCGAAACCGATGATGAGTGCCACATAAATAATCGGCTTTACTTTTTCGTTGAATAATATCGAGCTCGCTATTATTAAGACAAATGGCATCAGACAGGCTATCAAGGCCCCTAAAAACGAAGGAATGAATTGAATGGCCCAGGTGGTGAGACCATTGCTACAAGTAATAAGCAAAAAACCGACCATGACATGAAAAAGCAACTGACGAGCCGTGGGCAATTTGCGACCTTTCAATAAAAAAAAGAGAATCAGTAGACTTCCCGCAAAAGTTTGACGCAAGCCGGTCATCTGTAAGGGGGGAATAAATTGTATGGTTAATTTTGAAACAAACCAAGTCGTTCCCCAAAAAAAAGAGATCGCAGCTAATGCCCAGTAACCTTTAGAAAGTGATTGATCGTTCAATGCATTCGAAAAGAACGCAATATTGACGCTTTCGCCAACACAATCAAAAATTTGTTCTTGTTAATTTTAAAAAAAAGCTAAATCAAGTCAGCAAAATGGCTATTTTTGTATGAAACAAATAAAGAAAAATGAAAAAAATATTATTCGTTGCGTTGGCCTTGTTGGTAACAGGTACAATGTATGCAGACAAAAAATGTTGCAAAGATGCTGCAAAGTGCAATAAAGAAACAGCCGCAAAAGCGTGTAGTCATGATCAAGCAGGAGCAAAAACTGCTGGTGGTACTAACGCATCGCTTGAAGCCGCTGCACCGGCAGAAATGCACGCTTGTTGTAAAAAATCAGTTGCTGCAGGTGCTAAAGCTTGTTGCGCAAAAGGTGCACACGCAGAAATGCCAGCACCGCAAAAATCTGATTCTTCTCAACCATTACGAGACGATACGAAGTAAACAAACTACGTGTAAAAAAAGCAATCTTTCGAGGTTGCTTTTTTTTGTGCATCGTTCGCAAAATATAGTACTCATCATACGATAACGTATTGCATAGCAAGCAGTTCACACCGCTTTTCAACTTGTTCTCCTTTCAATATGAGGAAAAAATTCCCTTTCTCACCTCGATTATAATAGTAACTTTACCGTCCATTTAATTAAAAAAAGTATGTCTAAAATACAAGCCGCTATCACCTGCGTAGGAGGATATGTCCCTGAAGATAAGCTCACCAATTTCGATTTAGAAAAAATAGTTGATACCAACGACGAATGGATTACATCACGCACTGGTATCAAGGAGCGCAGGATATTAAAAGGTGAAGGCTTAGGCACTTCCGATATGGCGGTAAAAGCCGTACAAGAAATTTTAGACAAGAAAGGCATCGATCCAATGGAAATTGAATTGTTGATTTGTGCCACCACCACACCCGATTTTACCTTCCCGGCAACGGCCAATGTCATCACCGATAAACTCGGCATGAAAAATGCTTGGGGATATGATGTCAGTGCGGCATGCAGTGGATTTATTTATGCACTCACAACCGCATCGCAGTTTATAGAATCAGGTAAACATAAGAAAGTGATTGTTGTTGGTGGCGATAAAATGAGTTCTATTTTAAATTTTGAAGACCGTGCAACCTGTATCATTTTCGGTGACGGTTGCGGAGCAGTTTTGTTGGAACCAACTACTGACGGACTTGGTATTGTTGATAGTATACTTCGTTCGGACGGCGCAGGTCGTGCCTATCTTCATCAGAAAGCTGGGGGCTCTGTAAAACCAGCAACTGTTGAAACAGTGATGGCCAAAGAACATTTTGTATACCAAGAAGGACAGACCGTCTTTAAATTTGCCGTTACGAATATGGCGCAGGTTGCGTATGATATCATGCAACGCAACGGACTCACCGGAGACGACGTCACGTGGCTTGTACCACATCAGGCAAACAAACGCATTATCGATGCCACCCGAGAACGTATGGGATTACCCGAAGAAAAAGTAATGATTAATATCCAACGATATGGCAATACCACCAATGGTACCTTACCATTGTGCTTATGGGAGTGGGAGACAAAACTCAAGAAAGGAGATACCATCATCCTAGCTGCTTTCGGTGGTGGATTTACGTGGGGTGCTACCTACCTGAAGTGGGCCTATGATTGCAAATAGAGTTTCGCATTCACCACGACATATAACTTGCACATCGCTCTATTGAAATGGCCATAGTGCAATTACATATACCCTAAAATCTTCAACATGCTTTGATAGGTCTGCTCTTTGGCATACAACCAATCAATCAGCTTCCCATTTTTATCGTATTCAACAACCACATGCTTCGGTGAAGGAATCATACAATGTTTGATACCGCCGTAACCGCTCAATTGATCCTGATAGGCTCCTGTGTGAAAGAATCCGATATATAGAGGCTCTTGCTTTGTTTTTAATTCTTTAGGTTTTATCGCAATTGGATTGGTTTTACTTTTCGGAAGGAATACCGCGTTAATATGTTCTTCAGACGTATAAAAATCATGACTATCGCACGTCAATCCACCGAGATGCACTTCCTGATATTCTTCATCCCATTTATTGACAGGTAACATTAGAAATTTTTCGCCAATGCCCCATGTATCAGGCAAGGTAGTAATGAATGAACTATCTATCATATACCAAATCTCACGATCGTTTTGCATCTTTTCGTCCAATACACTGTAAATGATAGCGCCTGACTCGCCTACTGTGAATGATCCAAACTCGGTATATATATTTGGCACATCAACCTTAGCAGCCTTACAAACCTTCTTAATCGTGGCGATGATTTCATTTACCATATAATTATAATCATAATCAAAACCGAGCGAGTGTTTAATAGGGAAACCGCCGCCGATATTCAGACTATCTAATTCAGGTGCTATTTTTTTGAGTTGACAATACAGGTTCAATACCTTGTTCAATTCGCTCCAATAATAAATATCATCTTTGATCCCTTTGTTCATAAAGAAATGCAACATCTTCAGCTGAAACTTCTCATTGCCTTTCAGCTTGTCGACATAAAATTCAAGTACATCACGGGTACGAATACCTAATCGAGAAGTATAAAAGTCAAATGAGGCTTCTTCTTCGGCGGCAATACGGATGCCAATCTTCACAGGATCCTTCACACGAATCGAACGCTTATAATCTTCAAACTCGTTTTTATTATCCAATACTGGAATCAAATTTTTGAATCCCGCATTAATCAACTGAGAAATATTACGTGTATAGGCTTTTGTCTTAAAGCCATTGCAAATGATAAAGGTGTCTTTGGTAATCTTCTTTCGTTCGTACAATTTACGAATAATTTCAAGATCATAGGCAAACGATGTTTCGAGATGAACGCCGTGTTTGCAAGTTTCCTCAACAATAAAAGAGAAATGAGAACTCTTGGTACAATAGCAATAAAAATACTCGCCATCATACTTCTGTTTCTTCATGGCTTCATTAAACATTTTTTTTGCCTTATTGATTTGCATACCAATCTTTGGGAGATAGGTAATCTTAAACGGGGTGCCATACTTATCAATCAACTTTTTCAGATCTACTCCGTTAAAATGCAAATAGTTGTCTTTTACCTGAAACCCTTCCTGAGGAAAATCGAAGGTCTGCTTGACAAGGTCTGTGTATGTGTTACTCATGTATGCGTAAGAAACTTTGTATTAAAATTGGTACAAATGTAAAGATGAATTTACTTTTAGAGCCAACTATTTTTCATACTCAGTGCAACAAACGCAGCGATTGTTTACCTGCACACATAAGCAAATCAAGCATACTCAACCCACTTACAAAACCGTTCTTGTCTTCAAACGGCTGCAGATAATGTATATCATCAGGCGTGCCGGTTTCCGTATCGAAGGCGCTACGAAAATCGTTCACCGAATCAGGGTATTCTTTTTGATACGATGCTGTGACTGTACATTCGTTTTTTACAGACAGCAAGCGGTTTATCAGTTCGATTGAATCAAGATTTAAATCAACAAGAAACTCATATTGTTTTGTGAAGATCCTGACGAGGCTATCTTCAAAATACGGAAAGTAGGGAGATCGTCCATAACAAGCCTGTATAGTTTTCCAATGCTGTGCCTGCCATTTCACTCCGTTGCTGACACGAATGTCGTACATAAAAGACCGTTGATTACGGCCTCCTTCCAATGGTACCGACAAGGCTAGACGACCATTCGGACCAGCGACATAACATCGGTTACGAAGTGTGGCCCGTTGAAAATATTCCTGCGTTTCAATCATCCTATTTTCAGAACGGACAAACTGACGATACCATTCGATACAAGGAAAATATTCACAGTCTAATAGTGTTGTTTGTAAGTCGCTCATTGTATTTTCGCAAAATGCGGCTAAAGATAATCATCTGTTTGTTGGTTTTGCAAATACTCCATGCAACGGATGCTTTTTCGCTTGCGAACGATTCGATCAGTCGCTTGTCTATTTCCGACCATTTAGTCTTTAATGAAGCAACAGGCCAACCAGAGATTCATACTCCTGATCATCTTTTTTTTGATGTAGACATCCATAAGGTGTACTTCAATATAGGTGTAACGCGAACAAATCTAGCGGACACAACGCAATATCTCTTGCTCGAAATCAAAAAGAAATCTTCGCAGCAATTCAGACTGCGTCCTATCCAATCGAAAAAAATTCAATTGAATGCAAATACTGTGTATCTCGATAGTTTGGTGTTTGATGATTCATTACTCGCGTCAGGTAATTTTGATTTCATTGTGCGATATATGAATGATTCCATGAAAGCAATTGATACCCGCAACATTCCATTTCAATTATTGCGCGCCACTAATCAGGCGATGAAAGATGATTTCTACGCCTTAGAATCAGATAACACAACCAATCATGTAGCCATCGAAAAAACGTTTGTACAGAAATATGAAATTGCTCAGCTGAAAAAAAATATCCTATCGCTTTCGCCGCTTGCACAAATTAGCGAAGAACGAGTGATCAGAGAATTGGCGCAATCTGATGATCTAAAAACCCTCAGGCTATTCTTTTATAATTTCTGGTTCAACCGCAACCCATCAGCACCTGAAAAAGCATGGAACGATTATACGATTATCCTTAACACGTTAGCTAAAAAATATGGCACCGCCAGTTCACCTGGTTACGAAACAGACAGGGGCCGAATTTATATCCGTTATGGTGAACCCGACAGAATTGTTCGGGCCACAAACGAAAAAAAAGCATTGCCCTATGAGGTTTGGTTTTATTATCGTTCAGGCACCAAAACCAATCTTAAGTTTCTCTTTTTTCAGCCCGGTATGTTAGGCAGCCTGATGATGCTTCTTCATTCGAATGTCCCAGAAGAAACTGTCAATCCGTATTGGAAAGAAATGCTTTTATCGGATCCCGGAAATGGCGATAATAAACTGACACATAAAGTATTTGAATTCTTTAATTAAACACGACCAAATGAAAACCCTTTCAACAATTTTCCTTCTTACTGCAGCCTTTATCTTCTTGCAATCTGCTAGTTGTAATAAGGTCAAGGAACTCGATTATATCGGTATTCAACAGACTAAAATCGAAAGCATTAATTTAAATAATGCAGCCATCAAGATCAATTTGGAATATTATAATCCCAATAATTTCAGTATCGATGTAAAAGAAACCAACCTCAGTATTTATCTTAATGGAAAATTTATTGCTACGGCCGATCAACCTATGAAGACAGTGATACCAAAATCATCAAAGTTTATCTTTCCTGTGGTGGCTCATTTTAATCCATTCAAAGCCTTAAGCACGGCCTTTTCATCGTTGTTTTCTAAAACAAGCAAACTGAGTATACAGGGCACTGCCAAGCTTGGAAAAAAAGGCGTATACATAAAAATACCCGTCTCCATTACAGAAGATGTTAGTTTAATTTCAAACTAAAGTTGGCCTGCTGAAACAGACTGCCAACTAGTTGCGAAGCGCAATAGACGATGATGGCATACAGCCTAAATCAACAACGCTGTATAAATACTGACGGATTTATGCCATTTCATTCAACATCCCCACAATTGATTTACCTTCGGGGCGTCCTTGTGGTGCACGAACACCCGAGGTAACGTATGAGATTATGAAGTTTGAACAGTACAACATTCCTGAAGAGATTAAAAAAAGTTTATCGGAATTAGGCTTTCGCAAGCCAACCGATATTCAATATCGTGCCATTCCATCTATTCTGAAAGGAGAAGATGTGTTGGCGATTGCACAGACAGGCACCGGCAAAACGGCGGCTTTTGCCATACCTGTGATTGCGCGATTGCATGATGAACCACGAGGCAGAGACAGTCAATTGGGCGTTCGTTGTTTGGTGATGGTACCTACACGCGAACTCGCAGTGCAGATTACCGAGGTGTTTGAAACCTTAGCGAAATATACACACGTGAAAGTACTAAGTACAATGGGCGGTGTGGATGAAGCGCCGCAAATCAAGCAACTGCAGGATGGTATCGATGTATTGATTACGACGCCTGGTCGTATGTTTGATTTACGCAGTCGTGGTCATCTAAATCTCGACGAAACAGAAATTCTCATACTCGACGAAGCCGATCATATGCTGGCCTTAGGTTTTATCCGTGATATCAGGGATGTGATCCGTTATCTACCTCGACATCAGACACTTTTTTTCTCAGCCACTATCGATGATGACATCAAAGATTTGGCGTATTCGTTGGTGCGTAATCCGATACGAATACAAATTTCTCCTAAAGATCCCGTCTCAAAAAATGTCGATCATGCTGTAGCATTTATTGAAATGGACGACAAGCGTTTCTTTTTGGAACGTATGATCAAAGAGAACGTCGGCAAAAAGATACTCGTGTTTGTGCGCACCAAAGTAAGAGCAGAACGCGTGCATAAAGCTATGGAACGAGTAGGTATCGATTCGCTGACGATACACGGCGATAAGGAACAGGAAGATAGACTCGAGGTGATGGACAAGTTTAGAAAAGGTGAGGTGAATGTGTTAATAGCCACTGACCTGAGCGCGCGAGGTATTGATATTCCGGGTGTCAATTTCGTAGTCAATTATGACCTACCTGATGTTTCTGAAAACTATGTACATCGTGTAGGTCGCACTGGCCGTGGCATGGAACGCGGACATGCGTATTCATTTTGCGCGGATGAAGAATTGGAGATACTCAAGGAAATTGAAGCCTTTCTTGGACAGGAAGTCAAACGTTTTGATATCGACAAAGCCGATTACAGTATGACGCTAGCGCTTACCGAAGAGAGCAATAACAACTGGCAGAAATTATTACAGGATGCCGATAAAGAACAATCGGTGTGGGATAAAAAAAATCCTAAGAAGAATAAGAAGAAGTAAAAAACTGCGTTGCAGATTGAGATAAAAACTTGGTTGTCACTAATTGTAGTTTGTTCGTAAGGCCATTTAATTGACTACAATATATCATGCAGTTGCGCCAATAATTCTGCACTCATTTTTTCAATAGCACGGTACGAATAGCCTGCGATATGTGGCGTAAGAATCACATTATACGTAAGCAATTCTTGTACGATATTATCGGGCTGTTTTAAAATCTTATCGATCGATTTTTCCTCTTCCAACACATCAAGGCAAGCACCCGTTATCTGTCCTGATTTTAATCCACTGAGTATCACCTTCGTATCAGCCACGTCGCCTCTGGCCGAATTGATAAGAATATGAGGCTTGCTCATAGCTGAATAAAAAGCGACATCATAATACATTCGCGTTTCATCATTCAACGGTATATGAAACGAAACAACATCGGCTTTTTGTTGCAATTGCTCAAGGGAGACTTCCTTAATTACCTCATCACCGAATCCGGTTTTGTATTTATCATACACCAAAATATTCGTTGTAAATACACGCAACTTGTTGGCCAATGCTTGTCCGGTATGTCCATAACCAATCAGTCCTACGGTGCGTTCTGCCAACTCAACACCCCTATTCGCTTCGCGTATCCATTGGCCGGCCTGTATTTGATGTTGCGAAGAATGGATATGATGCAATAAACCAGCAACATACCGATGACATGCTCGGCAACTGAGTTTGAAATGCCTTCAGGTGAACTCACATATCGTATACCTTGTTGATCGCAATATGCGGTGTCGATGATTTCCATACCTGATCCCAATCGTGCAATCCATTTTAGGTTTGGGAAGTGTTGTAAGGAGTGCTTGTTGAGTACTAATTTATTCGACGTGATGATACCTATAGATGATTGCGCTTTATCATTTGTATACACTAATTCATATCCATGATCTAATAAGGTTTGCTTGAAAGACATCGAGATGGGGGCGGCTATCAGTACTTGTTTCACATCACAAATGTACTACGCTGAATCTTGATTCTATAGCCGAATCTGAAAACTCTTTTGCGCAAGGTTAACTCAGGTAGATGCGGGTATACAAATCCACGAACTCAGGCACACTTAATTGTTCGGCCCGTTTGGCAAATACGTCATCCTTCAATTTCTCGGCTGGCAGGATCGATTTGAAACAGTTGCGCAAGGTTTTCCTTCGTTGCGAAAAGGCGGTCTTCACAAAGGATTTGAATTTTGTATAATCAGGGATGTGATACGGATTATTATTTCGTGTCAATTTGATCACTCCTGAAACCACTTTAGGCGGCGGTGTAAAACTCGAAGCCGGCACATCGAAGAGATACTCGACATCGTAATAACATTGTGTGATCACACTCATAATGCCGTAATTCTTACTGCCGTGTTTACTGGCAATTCGCTCGGCCACCTCTTTCTGAAACATACCCACCATTGCATCGACATGTTCTTTCCAGTCGAGTATCTTAAACACAATCTGCGTAGAAATATTATAAGGAAAGTTGCCTATGATGGTAAAATTAGCTTCAAAGGGAAGATCAGCTACCAGAAAGTCATCGTGTATAATCTTGCCCTGCAACACAGGATATGTATGATGCAGATAATCCATCTTCTCCTTATCAATTTCGATACATTGATAGTTTTCAAAAGGCAACTCAATGAGATACTTGGTGAGGGCACCGGCACCGGGACCAATTTCGAGAAGATTCGTCACATCATCACCCAAGGCGTCAACTATTCGTTTACAGACGGCTTCGTCATGTAAGAAATGCTGACCGAGTGATTTTTTAAGTGTGTATTGCATCTTCTTTTTTTGTAAAAGTAAGGTTTGATTTGTAATGAAGGCATTCAAGGTTAGATAATACGTCCTTGCGCAGATCCCAACCATCATATCCTGAGACTCGTCTGATTGCAACGATGAATATGAACGAATAGAATTATGCTTTATTTCTAACTTACTTATTTATATTTATTCCTGATTTGCATGCAAGCTCACTTTCTCTAATCCGCTGATGGATAGATTTTCTTCATGCCTTTCAATAGCATATGAACAAAAAAAACATGTTACTGCAACTATCATTCTGGGGACTACTACTTTTTACAATTAGCAATAGTTTGAGCGCCAGCGCACAGGCTTGCACAGGCACACCGAATCCGGGTAATACGATTGCGAGCACTGCAACACCTTGTCCCGGCGTGACAGACACTTTTTCTATACAAAATTATGCGAGCTTAGGAACAGGTCTTTCATATCAATGGCATACTGGATCGGGCCTTGTTACCGGAGCTACGAATGCCACGTACACGATGGTTATATCCGGGTCGTCTGCGACAGTATGGTGTGATATCACCTGCCTAGCAAGTGGCATCACCGCATCGTCAACACCTATCACGGTGAATGTCTCAGGCTTTCTAAATTGCTATTGTATATCAAGAGCTTCGGCAGTGCAAGATGAAGATATTTATAATGTCACCCTGAATGGCAACTCAACCGATCCGTTATATTCATTAAGCAATGGATGTTCAACTGTTGCTCCCGGACCAGGTTCAATTTTAAAAGAGTATTCAAATTTTCGAAGTTTACCGCCTCTTGCTAATCTATCTCAGGGCGTGGCATCCACATTTAGTATCCTTCAAGATGATTGTGATGGAGCCCCTTATTTTGCCAATAGAATCGGCATTTGGATTGACTTCAACCATAATGCGAATTTCGAACCTAGTGAAAATGCGTATCTTGAAACAATCGCAATCGTTGGCCCAAGAACTGCATCTGGCACCTTTGTTGTTCCTGCTACTGCGCTTACAGGCAATACAGTGATGAGAATCGTTTGCTCAGAGTACCTTTCTCCGGTTCCCTCACCATGCGGTATTTATTTCTATGGCGAAACAGAGGATTATCTGGTGAATATCGTAGCAGGCACTCCAAGTTGCACAGGAGCACCGAATCCGGGTGCTACGATTGCATCTGCAACAAGTGTATGTCCAGGAGGAAGTGCTGCACTGTCATTACAGTTTCCGCCAACGGCCACAAGCCTGATTAGTCTGCAATGGTTTAACAATGCAGGCGCAATTGCAGGAGCGACCAATAGCACCTATACGGCTTCGATTACAGCAACAGATATTTTCTATTGTACGGTGACTTGTATCTCAACCGGCACTATTATGTTCTCATCACCTGTTACTGTTCAACTGAATGTACCAAGCACTAGCGCATCAACCTATGCTAGTTGTGACAGTTATCTTTGGAATGGAAATACAGTAACGGCAAGCGGCACCTATGTTGGCACATTTACCAATGCCTTTGGTTGTGATTCGCTGCATACCTTGCATCTGATAATCAATCATTCAACTAGCAGCAGCCTCACACAAACGGGTTGTGATTATTATCTTTTCAATTCAATTGTTTACACCACATCTGGAACGTATTCCCATACCATGACCAATGTCAATGGATGCGATAGTATCATTCAGTTAAACCTGACCATCAATCAAAGTACAGATTCAACCATCAATGCCGTGTCATGCAATATGTTTTCAATCAATGGGCAAACGTATACCAACACAGGCACCTATACACAAAACTATACGAATGCGGTTGGGTGCGACAGTGTGGTGAATTTGCAAATTGCCATCGATACATTGAATGCGACCATCACCATCAACGGACTCAGTATTTCAACACCTAATGTCGGCACGTATCAATGGATCGATTGTAATTCGAATACAGCGATTCCTGGTGCTACCAGTTTGAACTTTGTACCAACAGCCAGTGGTTCGTATGCTGTGGTAGTCAGCACAGCAACGTGCGTGGATACGAGTGTTTGTCTCACCATGTGGCTCACAGGAACTAACAATGTAAATATGATTAGCAGATCAACTATTTATCCAAATCCTACTCAGGGTGTGTTTGATATCGAGTTGATTGACGACGGCGCATTCACTATTATGAATAACCTTGGCGAAATTGTATTGCAACAACGTGCTACAAAAGGGACACATACAATTGACATCACAGCCTTTGCTAAAGGCATTTATTTCCTGAAGATCGAAGAGAAAAATAACACTGACATATTGAAATTACTGAAAGAGTAATACCGATTATTATTGAGTAGAGAAACAATAACAGTCGAACTTAGAACAATTCGATCTGTCTGTTATCTTCTTCACTCTCTTCATTCAGTAAACTAATTTCGAGCAAATCCTTTTCGCAAAGTTTTGTACCAATAGCTTTCCATCCCATCACATCTACAATCTCTTCGAGGTTGATGATTTGTTCGCTTGGCAGATATTTCTTCTTGCCGGTTTTCAATTTGATGACCGGTGTGCCATTCGATGTAATCCATTCAAGATAATTGCCTTCGCCCTCTTTGATGAATTGGAATTTCGTATTCAGTGTCAGCGTTTCAATCTTAAAGCGTTTTGCATTGAATTGCTTTTTGTCATTATCGAAATACACAGCACTTAATACTGCTTGCGGTTTGAATTTTTCAATCATCACCACCTTCTCGGCATCAAAGCGATTGGATAGTTCGGTATTATTGAGAGTATAACTACCATCGTTATACATTGTAAGAACCTTGTCGTCTTCATTGAAGCTTCCCAAGTACATTCCTTTTTCATCAGTATTTAAGCGACCTACGACATCATCATACCAAATTTTCTTACCACCCAAAGTGGATGTTCCTTTCGATTTTTGCTTAACGCCTTTAATAGGATATTTCGTCACCTGATTACCCATACTGCTTCGGCCTTTGATACTGAGTTCGGCGAAATCAAATTCAAAGGTTTTAATTTTAGCTTTACACGCAGCACTTAAGGAAATACTCACCAATTCGCTTTCCCCATTTGAGTTCGAGGTGAAATACAAACTCTTGCTCTTTGGTGTACCCTTGGTAAGATCGTATTCTTTGTCGCGTGTGATACCGGTGACATTAAAACGTTTGGCATACGACACGCCTGTTTTCCCATCGACATAAATCATGTTATATGTGGTACGTTCATCGGCCTTCTTAAAGATTTCAGCGTGGATAATATCCTTACCAATAAAGACCTTATCAGCTACTTTAATCACCTTCATCTTGCCGTCGCGAGTAAAGGCAATGATTTGATCTACATCCGCGCAATCGACGAAGAACTCATCTTTTTTCAGACTCGTACCAATAAACCCTTCGGCCCTGTTGATATACAATTTGGTATTCGCGAATGCAATTTCCGACACTTGTATCGTATCAAATATTTTAATCTCTGTCTTCCGCTCTCTTCCCTTGCCATATTTTTTCAACAGCTCTTCAAAATAGGCAATGGTATAATCAGTCAGATGCTCAAGATGATGTTTGGTGTCTTCGATATTTTTCTCAACCGCTTTGATATGCTCATTGGCTTTGAAGGAATCGAATTTTGAAATACGTTTGATTTTTATTTCTGTCAGTCGTGTGATATCTTCCTCTGTTATTTCACGTCGAAATAATTTCTTGTACGGTTTCAGTCCTTTGTCGATGGCCGCAATCACACCTTCCCATGTTTCCTCTTCTTCAATATCGCGATAAATTCGTTTCTCGATGAATATTTTTTCAAGCGATGAATAGTGCCAATTATCATCCAGTTCACGAAGCTTCAGTTCAAGTTCTTTGCGCAACATCTCCTTGGTTTCATCCACAGAAATTTTGAGCAATTCGGTGGCCGAAATAAACTTCGGTTTATCATCGAGGATTACGCAGATATTCGGTGATATGCTGACCTCACAACTCGTGAAGGCATACAAGGCATCGATCGTCTGATCGGGCGTAACACCAGCAGCCAATTGAATTTCAATAGACACATTCGCTGCTGTTTCGTCGGTTACTTTTTTAATTTTAATCTTACCACTGTCATTCGCTTTTACGATACTTTCGATCAGCGTTGGTACCGTCACACCATAAGGCACATCTTTGATGAGAATCGATTTATTATCGACCTTCTCGATATGCACACGCACACGCACCTTGCCGCCACGTTTTCCATCATTGTAATTTGTCGTATCAATCATGCCTTCCGTTAAAAAGTCAGGATACAACTCAAACTTCTTCCCTTTCAGGTATTTAATGGATGCATCAATCAGTTCACAAAAGTTATGTGGCAGAATCTTAGTTGACAACCCTACGGCAATCCCTTCGGCACCTTGAGCTAGCAACAATGGGAACTTCATCGGCAGGGTCACGGGTTCGTTTTTACGTCCATCATAACTCAATTGCCAGTCAGTTATCTTCGCATTAAAAGCCACATCGAGTGCAAACTTTGAAAGGCGTGTTTCGATATAACGTGGTGCGGCCGCATTGTCACCTGTTCTAAAATCGCCCCAGTTACCTTGCGTATCCAGCATCAGATCTTTTTGTCCGATATTGACAATCGCATCGGCAATACTTGCATCACCATGCGGGTGGTATTGCATAGTTTGTCCTATCACATTGGCCACCTTATTAAAGCGCCCATCATCCATTTCTTTTAATGCATGCAAAATACGTCGTTGCACAGGCTTTAGTCCATCTAGCCCTGCGGGCACCGCACGTTCAAGTATCACATAACTCGCATAATCCAAAAACCAGTTTTGGTACATTTCATTTACATGATTTTTATTGACACTCTTTGCGTTGTGATCAAATTCTTCTGCCATATCAATTTACTAAGGTGGCAAATGTAAATATTGTATAATGTCTTTGCAATAAATTTTAGTCACATCGGGATGATTTTCATGATAGCTAGGAACAGTAAGCGTATAAAGCGTTTGGGCGAAGTAATGATAATCAGGCTATCGTGCCGGAAATTTATAGTCCATCAAACGGTATTCAGCAAAGCGCGTTAAGCTTGGTTCACTTTTCAAATTTATTTCCTATTTTGTGCATCTAAAAATTATTCCATGCGTCACATCTTCTCTTTCTTATTGATCTGTCTGCTTTCAAACAACTTTTTACAGGCACAATCGCTGCTCACACCCGAAACCATGTTAAGCCTAGGGCGTGTCAATGCGAAAGGTCTGAGCAAAGACGGCAGTGTTTTTTATTTCAGTGTGGGCACTCCTTCGATGGAAGAGAATAAGAACAAATCGAAATACTATTCCATTCCAGCATTTGGCGGCACTGCTACTGAAATAGCCGCTTTCCCGGCTGTCGATATGATCACGATTGAAAAAGAAGGTGACAATATCAAATTGTCTTCAGACGGCAAACATGTACTCTTTACCCGCGATGTAAAAATGCAGGATATACAAGGGTATGATCGATATCCGACAATGACTAAATCGAATGCACAGATTTATGACAACCTAAATCAACGTCATTGGGATACTTGGGAAGATGGTAGTTATTCGCATGTATTTGTGGCCGATAATGTGGCAGGTTTTGCACTTAGGGAAAAAGATATCATGCAAAATGAAATGTTCGATTGCCCTCAAAAACCACATGGTGGTGATGAAGATGTCATCTTCTCTCCTGATGGCAATCAAGTATTGTATGTAACCAAAAAGAAAATGGGTAAAGAGTATGCGATTAGCACAAACACTGATATCTATGTCTATGATCTAACCACAGGCAATACCATAAACCTCACCGAAGGCATGATGGGTTATGATATGAATCCAATATTCAATAACGACGGTACTAAAATGGCGTGGCTGAGTATGCAGCGCGACGGGTACGAAGCCGACAAGAATGAGCTTTGGGTGATGGACTGGAAAACCAAAGAAAAGAAATGCGTAACACGCGAATGGGATGAAACGGTTTCTAGTTTACGATGGAGCAGCGATAACGAAACAATTTTCTTCATCGCTCCGTATCATGGCACTGAGCAGCTGTTTAGCGTAATTAGTAGCTCTGATGATGGAAGTACTATAAAACAAATCACGCAAGGACAATTCGATATAACTGGCATTGCCGATCAAAAAGGGAATACATTGTATGTAACTCGCACCGATATGAATCATGCAGCAGAAGTATATACCGTAGATAGTAAAAGCGGAGATATGACCCAATTGACACATGTCAATGACCAAGCGTATGCCGGTATCAAAATGTGCTCGGTGAAAGGTCGTTTCACAGAACTCGAAGATGGAGAAAAACTTTTTTCATGGGTCATTTATCCGCCAGACTTTGACTCAACAAAAAAATATCCTGTCTTATTGTATTGTCAGGGTGGACCACAAAGTGCCTTAACACAATTCTATTCGTTCCGTTGGAATTTCCAATTGATGGCTAGCAACGGTTATATTATCATAGCACCTAACCGAACAGGCATGCCGGGTTGGGGTACTCAGTGGAATGAACATATCAGCAAAGATTGGGGTGGCGATCCGATGCGCGATTATTTAGCCGCAATCGATGACATTTCGGAAGAAGCGTATATCGACCAATCTCGTCGCGGTGCTGTCGGTGCTAGCTATGGTGGTTATTCGATTTTTATGCTAGCGGGCATTCACGAAAACCGATTCAAAACATTTATCGCGCATGATGGTCTATTTGATTTGAAAAGTTGGTACGGAACAACAGAAGAACTTTGGTTTGCCAATTGGGATATCGGTGGCAACTATTGGGATGGTAACAACGCTGCAGAAAAAAGTTATGCGAATTATAGTCCATCTAATTTTATTGATAAATGGAATACGCCTATTATGGTATATCAAGGCGGAAAAGATTATCGTGTACCTGTTGAACAAGGCATGCAAGCTTTTCAGGCAGCGCAACTAAAAGATATCAAAAGCCGTTTCATTTATATGCCTGAAGAAAATCATTGGGTGTTAAAACCGCAGACAGCTATGGTTTGGCATAACGAATTTTACAGATGGTTGAAAGAAACCTTGTAATGCATACTACCTTATTTTTATTCAATCCGAATGGCTAAATACACAAAGCCATGCTGAGATACCACACATCCTGCCTAGCGCGTTGAGATTTACCAACATTTTAGCGTTTACTTAGTTTTAAAAAATTATTTTTGTCCAACTGGGAATGAGAATACATATATACATACAGTTTACGCTGCTGCT
>CAIRSV010000210.1 GCA_903881265.1 uncultured Bacteroidota bacterium | reverse complement strand
GCACGCCTTTTTATCATTGAATGATATCGATATACAGACAGGGAATTTGATGGGAGACTTTGTCAAAGGAAATAAATTTCTGCTGTATCCAGAGAAGATTAAACAAGGCATTTTATTGCATCGACGTATCGACCACTTCACAGATCAGCATGAACTTGTGCGTGAAGCCATTGCATACTTTAAACCTTCAATTCGATTATCCGGAGGGATTTTTGTGGATATTCTGTTTGACCATTTTCTAGCCAATGATGAACGTTATTTCAATGAAGATCAATTATGCGCCTTCACAATGGGCGTTTACGATAATTTGAAACAAAACGAACTGATTTTTGACGATAAAATGAAACAATTATTTTCACACATGATGAACTTTGACTGGCTTTATAATTACCGACATCAGGAAGGGCTCAGTAAATCGATTCGGGGTATGTGTAAACGCTTTCCTGTTATTGGCAATGGTGACATGGCATTGTCAATTATTGACGCACATTATGATGAACTAAAAGCCATTTATACTTCGTATTTTCCGATACTTGATCAGCATATACATAAAGTGTCTATTTAATCATATCGTTTGAATGTCATTATTCGATCAATAAATCCAAATTGGCCTTGCCCTATTTTTCAGTATTTCGACATTGATGGCTACGAAACGGCTCAATGGCACATTAGGCCTCACTCTTCGAGTCAATTTTGTTTCTTTCCGTTAAAATATGACGACGAAGAATAGTTTCAATACAATTAATTAACTTCTCTGTTTTTGAAAATCGGAAATAAATATTACCTTCGCACCTCGAAAAAATCAAGATTGGTTCTTTCTATCACTATAACAAAATAAAATAAAAATGGCAGACTTACGCTACCAACGAAATTTCGGAATTGCGGCCCACATCGACGCCGGTAAGACCACTACGACAGAACGTATTCTTTATTACACAGGTGTTAACCACAAAATTGGTGAAGTACACGATGGTGGTGCTACAATGGACTGGATGGCTCAGGAGCAAGAAAGAGGTATCACAATCACCAGTGCGGCTACCACTTGTTTTTGGAACTTTCCTACCAACCAAGGTGTAAAAAGTGACCTCACAAAATTATACAAATTCAATATCATTGATACTCCAGGTCACGTTGACTTTACAGTAGAGGTAGAGCGTTCATTGCGCGTACTTGATGGTTTATTAGCCTTGTTCTGCGCAGTATCTGGTGTTGAACCACAATCTGAAACAGTTTGGCGTCAAGCAAATCGTTATAAAGTACCACGTATCGGTTTCGTAAACAAAATGGATCGTAGCGGTGCCGATTTCTTGAATGTTGTAAAACAAGTAAGAGATATGTTGGGCGCTAAAGCCGTTCCATTGCAGTTGCCAATCGGTGCTGAAGATAATTTCAAAGGAGTTGTCGATTTGATCACAATGAAAGCAATCGTATGGGAAGATGCAACTTTGGGTATGACATTCAAAGAAGTGCCTATTCCTGATGATATGGTAGATGATGTGGCTGAATGGAGACAAGCTCTAATTGAAGCTGTTGCTGATTATGATGAAAAATTATTGGAAAAATTCTTCGAAGATCCTAATTCAATCACAGAAGACGAAGTACACGAAGCCATTCGTAAAGCCACGATTGATATCTCTATCATCCCGATGATGTGTGGATCATCATTCAAAAATAAAGGTGTTCAAACTGCATTAGATGCCATTTGTCGTTACCTCCCTGGTCCGTTAGATATCGAGGCTGTAAAAGGTACAAACCCTGATACAGGTGAGGAAATTACTCGTAGCGCCAATCCAAAAGAACCATTCAGTGCCTTGGCATTCAAAATCATGACCGATCCTTTCGTAGGTCGTTTGGCGTTCTTCAGAGCCTACTCAGGTCGTCTAGATTCAGGTAGCTACGTATTGAATACCCGTACAGGTAAAAACGAGCGTATCAGCCGTATCATGCAAATGCATGCCAACAAACACAACCCAGTTGATTATATTGAAGCAGGTGATATCGGTGCCGCTGTCGGATTTAAAGATATCAAAACCGGCGATACATTGTGTGATGAAAAACATCCAGTAGTTCTTGAATCAATGACCTTCCCAGAACCCGTTATCTCAATCGCTGTTGAGCCTAAAACTCAAGCAGACGTTGATAAAATGGGTATGGCCATCGCTAAATTAGTTGAAGAAGACCCTACACTTAAAGTACGAACTGATGAAGAAACCGGCCAAACGATCTTGAGTGGTATGGGAGAGCTTCACCTTGAAATTATCGTAGACCGTATGCGTCGCGAATTCAAAGTTGAGGTGAATCAAGGTGCTCCAATGGTTGCTTACAAAGAAGCTTTCCATTCAACTGTGACGCACAGAGAGGTCTTGAAAAAGCAATCAGGTGGACGTGGTAAATTCGCGGATATCCAGTTTGAAATTGGGCCTGCTGATGAAGAATGGCAAAAAGAGAATGACGGAAAATCATTCCAGTTTGTGAACGACCTTTTCGGAGGATCAATCCCTAAGGAATTTATTCCAGCCATTCAAAAAGGATTTGAACAATCGATGAACAATGGCGTATTAGCCTCATATCCAATGGTTAGCATGAAAGTACGTGTATTCGACGGAAGCTACCATGATGTGGATTCTGATGCAATGAGCTTTGAATTATGTGCTAGACAAGCTTTCAGAGAAGCGGGACGTAAAGCAAAACCAACCTTGCTTGAACCAATTATGAAAGTTGAAGTAACTACACCTGATCAATACATGGGTGATGTAACAGGAGATTTGAACCGTCGTCGTGGTTTGCTTGAAGGTATGGATAGCAGAGCAGGTGCACAAATCATCCGTGCGAAAGTACCTTTAGCTGAAATGTTCGG
>CAIRSV010000209.1 GCA_903881265.1 uncultured Bacteroidota bacterium | reverse complement strand
GCCTGTCTTGCTGGTTGTGAATAAATCACCGATTTGGTAAGTGTATCCGTGGAGTGTCATGTGGGGACTTCCTTTCGTTTGTGGGTATGTATTAAGTATAGCAAAAAAATGTCATAAATACCAATCCAGCAGGGGATTTGCGGTGTGTCCTTAATCACATCTTAAAGGCGTGTTGTTATTTGACAAAATAAAATTTTCGTGCCGGGCTGCCCAATTTTTATTGATAGAAAAATAAAAGAATTAAAAACCAAAATAAAAATATAGTTTGTGTTGAACTCATCTAATCTCATTTCTTAGTTGCAGAAAAAATTATGTCACTCTTAGAGTATACACAAAGTGAGCAAGAAACGCAAGCGCTTCCATTATTTGAGATAAGTGGAATTTGTTTATTATTCTCAGGACACTTAGCAGCAGGGCGCCCAATCATTTCTTTTACATCGGCTTGACCAATAGCAAAAGTTTTAGCAAGGTATGCCATGCGTACACCGCTATTGATTTTTAGATCAACGGCAGTTTTAACATTCTCGCTATCAGCAGAAAAGTACAATGATAGATTAGGGACATCCTTAAGAATAAGGGCAGCGCTCTTCACCCTTGTGTAAACCCAGAATTGAATATCGGGGTACTTATCAATAACTACTTTCCATGCATATGCATAAGTATCATTAAAGAAGTCACCGTCCCAGTGAATACGGAATAGCATGGGAGCGTCTTTCTTTTTACAATCAGCAACAAAATCAGCAATCATCTCATTAAGCAATTGCACCATTGTTTCACCGTCTGCGTCTTTTAGCAGGGCCCAATTGTGTAGTAGGTTAACCTTTACGGCGGGGAATACCTTTTCGAGTTTTCCTGCATAGCAGACACTCTCGCAAACAGTCGTTGCGCCAGGACAAGAATAAGCCTTTCCAGCGGGTAGTCCGAATGTGTTGGCAATGCTTGCTTGTTTTCCATTAGGTGTGACGGCATTAGCGACCTTTCTGTCTTTAGATCTTTTTAGTTTAAGTGTATTAGTAGTCAAGGCCTAGGCTCATCTCTAGAGCAATGTCTTCATTATAGATAGCGGACATTTCTTCAAGGAGGCAGTGTGTGCATTTATCTTCATATTCATCAACCGCATTTTCTTTACATGTAGGGCAGGTTGTTGCGTAGTATTCATCAAGAATGTAATCTGCGATATTTCCCATGGGGCTATTCTCCTTTTTCGTTGTTTTTTAATTGTAGCAGAATGGACTGACATTTTCTACCCTTGCGAGTATAGGCCTTTTTAGAGGGTACGGCTGAGGCCGCATTGCTACGGCGTAATTCCATAAGTCTGCGTAATTCCTCGGGGCTTTTTTTTGTTGTCATAAACTAATCTTAGCATACATGAGGTAAAAATGTCAAATCGACACGCCGGGTATTTTGTGCGGGGAAGCACACAAAAATACTTTTATTATTCTTCTTGAATAAAAACATACAATGGAATCAAATCAGTATAAGCATACTGAGTAAATTCTTTTTCACCAAATTCATTTTGAGTTTGTATGTCATAGTTATCTCCTGTTGAATCACATTCAATAAAAATTACTTCGACAATGTCATTGTCAATTTTAATTAAATCACCAAGCATTACTTGGTCTGGTGTTAAGTTATCTGCGTGGATCAATTCCATAGCAATCATTGTATCAGAATTTTTACTCTTCATCTTGATACTCCTCTACTGGGTCAATGAACCATGACAAATGGTGTTGTTCAATTACTGCCCATGCAGGTGCATGGCTCATGCCTTTATAGAATACGCCTTCAGGCATTGCAATGTATCTATCAAAATCCTCGTCATAGGCTGCATCAATAGCATCAATGCAAGGTTGCACCATAGAAAGCGGAACGGGTGGGTAGTGATTACCCTGTAAGTGATACGCTAATTGTGTTTCTAAATCAAGGACGCTATCTGCTAATCCAATTGCGGTTACGCTTCCCATTATTTATACCTCTACGCTTTCGTTGTTATTAGTTAATTGCTTTATGTCTGCGACATAGACATTATCTTTATTTATTCCATACTTTAATTGGAATTGGAATACGTCAATGGCTTCATCATAGGACTCTGCCTCGACATCTATAAAAGTGTTAAACTCAAAAATTTCCATTATTTACTTACGACCTTTCGTCCTTCACGATAGAAAGTGCGTGTATGCATCTTTCCACTTGGCTCTGATAAATTAACTGTTGAGTATTCATCAGCAAATCCCCAATCAACAATTTCGTTGAAAGCATTT
>CAIRSV010000208.1 GCA_903881265.1 uncultured Bacteroidota bacterium | reverse complement strand
TCTCTGGTACTAGTGGGTTCCCAGGAATTCCATATAGATTAGATTATACTGGACCAACCTACACATCTGCCACAGCAACCAAAGGTGATGCCGAAAAATATTTTGCTACAAAAAGTCCTGCCGAGAAAGCAGCACTCTTACTTAGACTAGGCTCAATCCCTAATCTATATAGTGAAGGTGAAGCACCTACATCTTTATATGTTTCAAGTATGGGTAATAGGATAGTCTGGCGACCTGCTGATGCAAAAGCATTAGAAGGTATTATATTAATTCAAGATCAATTAGGTGATGCTACACCGATTACGTGGCTGCATCGCTCTGAACGATACATCGAAAAATTAGCCACACCTGATGTGTCCATCGCTGATTTGATTGGTGATGTTGATCCGATTAAGGCAGCTAATCTCAAATTAAGTTATTCGGATGAGCGCGTGATTCATTATGGGATTATTCCGCGAAGCAACCGCTGTATTTTTGTAATCAATGAATTGCCCGATCTGCAGGCACGCATACAGGTTTCATTATTCAATATCTTGCAAGAAGGGGATATCCAAATACGTGGTTTCAAACTTCGTCTTATGCTCGATATCCAATTTATTTTCACTGCCAATCCCGAAGATTATACCAATCGTGGCAGTATTGTTACGCCATTGAAAGATCGTATTGGTAGTCAGATTCTCACCCATTATCCAAAAAATATTGAATTGTCGCGCGCTATTACTGCGCAAGAAGCCAAACTTAGTCAAGCGCAAAAGCAACATGTGCATGTTGGTGAACTCGCTGCTAACCTTATCGAACGAATTGCGTTTGAAGCAAGGGATAGTGAGTATATTGATTCAAAAAGTGGTGTGTCGGCGCGACTGACTATTTCAGCGTATGAAAATTTAGTGAGTACTGCCGAGCGACGTATGCTGATGAATGCCGAACAAAAAACAACAGCGCGTATAAGCGATTTATCCGGTGTGGTGTCGGCCGTAAACGGAAAGATTGAACTTGTGTATGAAGGCGAGCAAGAAGGTGCTGGCATGGTGGCCTTGAGTCTATTGAATAAAGCCATTCGTAATCAGTTTGTCGAACTTTTTCCTGATCCAAGTAAACTTAAAAAGAAAAAAGAAGTAAGTCCCTATCAGGTAATTATTGAATGGTTTTCGTCGGGACATGAAGTTGATTTGATGTTGATGGCCAACGACAAGGAGTATGCAAAAACACTACTGTCTGTTCCCGGCTTAGAGAATCTGATAGTCTTGCATATGCCCACACTTTCTGAACAAGAAAAACTAACGATGATGGAATTTGTATTATTCGGATTAGCTGAACATTCGCTGATTGGGAAAAACGCGTTGGTAAAAGGCGTTCAGTTCAAGGATTTGTTCGGTAGTATGTTCAGCGGGAAGAATGAATTTGAGGAGGAATAAACAACTGCGTCAATAGAAAAAGATCGACAATAAGAATGTTCAACCCAAACCTACAACGATACTGCTAGTTCGAGAGACAAGCAGTAATAAGCGCGCAACTAGTTGCAAATGACCCTCAAAATTTCTTCTAGTTCGTGTTCGGTATGCACCATCAGTTCACGTGGTTTGCCCCCTGTGCTAGCCCCCACAATGCCTGCAGCTTCTAGTTGATCCATGATACGACCAGCGCGGTTATAGCCAAGATTGAATCGTCGTTGTAACATCGATGTTGAACCGCTGCCTGAAGTCACTACTAAACGAGCGCATTGCTCAAACATCTGATCAACTTCTTTCAGTGATTTGCTGCCACTATTGGACGCAAGATCACCACCATCAGCGCCTTCATATTCAGGTAGGTCAAAGGCAGAAGGATAGCCTTGTTGATCCCCGATAAAATTCACAATACGTTCTACCTCAGGTGTATCTACAAACGCACATTGTACACGCACTAAATCATTTCCGTTTAGAATGAGCATATCACCGCGACCTATCAATTGATCGGCGCCGCCAGAATCTAAGATAGTTCGAGAATCGACTTTTGCTGATACCCTGTACGCCACACGGGCTGGGAAGTTGGCCTTGATGGTACCTGTGATCACATTCACCGAAGGACGTTGTGTGGCGATGATTAGATGTATGCCCACAGCACGTGCTAATTGAGCCAAACGGGCAATCGGCATTTCAATTTCCTTGCCGGCCGTCATAATCAAATCGGCAAATTCATCCACCACCAAAATGATGAAAGGCAAGTACTGATGACCTTTATTAGGGTTGAGTCGGCGTTTGATAAATTTATCGTTGTACTCTTTGATATTTCGCACACCGGCCTCTTTCAGCAGATCGTACCTATTATCCATTTCAATACAAAGTGCATTGAGTGTATTGATTACTTTTTTGGTATCAGTAATGATTGCGTCTTCTTCATTTGGAAGTTTGGCCAAGAAATGTTTCTCAATGACTTTGTAAATAGACAACTCTACTTTCTTCGGATCAACCATCACAAATTTAACCTGTGAAGGATGTTTTTTATATAAGAGCGAAACGAGGATCGCATTGATCCCAACTGATTTACCCTGACCCGTAGCACCCGCCATCAG
>CAIRSV010000207.1 GCA_903881265.1 uncultured Bacteroidota bacterium | reverse complement strand
GATTTCAAAGGTATCCTCTCAAAAAAGCAAGGTAGCCAGTTAATAACTTTCTGATTACTATTTTTTCTTGGCCTCGATCCTGCTAAAGGCACACTATAATTTTGTTTTTACAATAACTGCCGATGAAGGATCCGATCCTGCATATTAATCCAAATGAGCTGAATGATATTGCTTCCTTACGTGCTGGATTAATTCAGGCCTTGAATTTTATTGACATTCTGATTCAGCAAGTTCAACAGTTACAAAAACAAAATCAGGAATTAAGGGACGAAATAAACAGACTCAAAGGAGAAAAGGGCAAACCTAATATTCTTGCCAATAGTAAAAAGCCTGTTGATATTTCATCGCAAACGCATAGCGAAGAAAAAAAGGATTGGCTGAAAAAGTCCAAAAAAGCAATCATCCCGATTGACCAAAAAATAAATTGCCCGATAGACAGAGAGACTTTGCCTGCCGATGCCCGGTTTAAAGGATATGAAACAGTGATCGGGCAGGATATTATTTTCAAAAGGAATAACACGGAGTATCGGGTTGAAGTCTGGTACTCTCCTTCTCAACACAAGACCTACCGTTCGGCTTTGCCCCCATCCTACACGGGATACTTTGGGAATAACCTGAAAGCATTCTGTATAAGCATGCATTATACCATGGATGTGACACACAATAAACTGCTTGCTTTTTTGGGTGGCATGGGAATAGAAATTTCGGACGGCTCGATGCAAAATATGTTGACTGAAAACAGTGATCTCTGGCTCACCGAGAAAAACGATTTGTTGAAAGCAGGCTTGGAAGGTTCTTATCTTCAAACTGATTCGACCAGTGCTCGCGAGCATGGACAAAATCGACGGACGCACGTTTTTGTATCCGAATTTTTCGGTGTCTTTTCAACCCAACCTGGAAAAAGTCGTTTGGATATCCTCAGTGCCTTGCAAGGCCAACCCGAGCAAGGGATCATGTTACAATGTAATCAGCTGGCACTTGATTTTTTTGACCACTATCATATTTCTCCAAAATATCGCCAGGATATTCAGCGGCTTTTCATCAAACAACCGGTTATCGGGATGGATGAATTTCATTCGATGGCCGATGAGAAACTGCCGGCCTTGAAAAAGAAAACAAACACCTATAAATGGGTAATTGAAGCCTTGGCATTAGGGTATTATTTTGAGCAAACTGAATATCCTGCTCCTCATGTGCTGGTGAGCGATGATGCAAGGGAATATTTTCTGTTAGCATTGTATCGGATGCTTTGCTGGATCCATGATGCCCGTTTTTATAATAAGCTGACTCCCTTGGTTGAGAATCATCGGATAGAACTGGAAAAATTCATGAATCGGTACTGGGATTTTTATGGCCTGCTGAAACAATATAAACAAAATCCAACCCCGGAATTTAAGTTACAAATCGAGCGTAAATTTGACGAAACCTTTATTCCCAATACCACCTACTTTGGTTTAAACAAAGAAATCGAGAGGACACTTTCCAATAAAAAACAATTACTGACCGTACTTGACTTTTCATTTATTCCCTTACACAACAATGCGTCTGAATTGGCTGCACGCAGACAAGTTCGTAAAAGAGATGTTCATTTACATACAATGACCAGTCTCGGAACAAAAATTCAAGATGCATTCCTGAGTATTATCCATACTTCCTTTTTATTAGGCGTTGATGCCTATCAATATATTCTTGGCAGAATTAACGGTGATGCTGAATTCTATCTGCCCGAATTAGTCAGAGAAAGAATCCAGGCAAGCCATCAACATTGAGTCCCCATATATAGGGCATACCATCATTTTTTTTGGTAAAAGAATTACCCTCATTTATTGAGAGGATACAGTTATTTAGAACTTCTGCAATTAATTATAAACGAATAAACTATTATCTCCCTGTTTTTTTACGGCAGATTAAAAAGGAAAGTTATAGAATATCAGGGTTTCTTTATACTACCCATCTGAATTTTACGCACATCGGGATGTTAATTGTGCAGGGAGTTGTATAATTCAAAATAAGGTTTTATCTTTGCAGCCCTTTTTATAGAATTTAACATTTATTAACCTTTTAAAGAAAGCGAGCTAAAAGCATGATTATCGTACCTGTAAAAGAAGGCGAAAGCATCGACCGGGCATTAAAAAAATTGAAACGTAAATTTGAAAAAACCGGCGTGGTTAAAGAATTACGTGAACGCCAGAAGTTTACGAAACCATCTGTAAAAAAGCGCGATGCAGTTTCACGTGCCGTTTATATCCAAAAAATACAGCAGGCCGAACAAGCCATGTAAAGGCGTTTAACATTTTTTACGAGTAGAAATTTTGTTGATGGTAAATATCCGTGT
>CAIRSV010000206.1 GCA_903881265.1 uncultured Bacteroidota bacterium | reverse complement strand
CTGATTGTGCAAGTTGTCAATATACCTTTCTTTGATATTGTCATACAATAAACCGCCACCCATGCGCAGGTCGTGATTGTTATTGCCGAAAGGTGTTTGGTATATTAGATTCGCAAACACTGATTGTTGCGCACCATTGTACAGATTTCTTCCATAAAATCCATCGGTCATATGCTTGGTATAATTTAATTGAAGGCCCAAGCTTTTACTGCCCGTTGCATTAAAGGCGTGACTCGCTTTTGTAAAGGCTTCCCAACGTTTTGTGGTGATATTGAACCCATAATACGGTTGTAACACTGAAGCGTCTAATCTTTTATCAAATCGAGTGTCGCCTCCAAGCTTATCATCATACAATCCCTTTACACCGAACATACATTCAAGTTGATCACTTTCGTATTTCCATCGGTTGATAAATTGTGCTTGCTTGTATAAGGGTCTGTCAAGATAGTTATCCTTATTCATATCCACTTTGTTGCTGATGTCGCTTACATGTGTCATCAACGAGGCACTCAATTTCTTTGAGATCGCTTTAGAAACGATGGTATTAAGTTCTGTTCTCAATCGCGAATTGACATAGGTATTGATAAAGAAGCGTGGCGATTTTTCGGGTTTCATTAATTCGATATCAATCTGACCTGTCATGCTTTCAAAACCGTTTGTGACACTACCAGGTCCTTTGTTGATGAAAATTGAATTAACAAAGGGGCCAGGAATATTTGAAAAGCCTGACGCGTAATTTAATCCGCGTACCGTTGGCAAAACGTCGGTCATCGTTTGTACATAAATACCACTAAGTCCTAGCATTTGTATTTGCCGAGCCCCTGTAACAGCATTGGTGAAGCTTACTTCAACGCTTGGGTTGGTTTCAAAACTTTCCGCCAAATTGCAGCAGGCATTTTTTTTCAATTCGACCTGTGTTATTTTTTCAGTACGAATAGGATTTAGTTGTTGCATTTCATTGCCGTTATTTCGCTGTGTTACCTTCACTTCGCGAAGCGACTTGTTTTTAAGCGTGTCCTTTTTGCTTTGACCGAATAGTAGATTCGGAAACAACACAATGAAAAGGAATAGTTGGATGTATTTCATTTTCTTATTTTTATTGATGAATGATGCATGTGCTCAGATATTTTGAAACACACTGTGAACGCTACATGGCAGTATTAGCGGTTGTCGCAAACACTAATCAATAGCGCTTGGCGACAGCATGCAGCCCTGACATAGAGGCCTGATTGAGGTCTATGTCAGAGAGTTGTCTGATCAAATCAATAAATGCTGATAACGAATAAAAAGGGGAGGTGAATAATCCGGAGGATCTTCTACGCTGAGAACAAGGGCGTTAGGCTCAGATACAAATTTTTTGATAGACAACGTAAAGGATGATCGTTGAATATCGACCGCTTGCACTGGTTGTTGGATAATAACATGATTGCAGGTAATACATTCATTTCGCTGTGATTTGACTTCCAGTTTTTTGTTCTCACAACATTTCTTCTTGCTTGATTCAAGGGAGTGGTTGCAGCTGCAAACCGAACCAAATGGAACGCTTAGCAAGGAAAATGAACGCTCGCCGGCGCAGCTATGCACATCAATATTCAAACCCACTGTAGAAAACAAGTGAGATAGAATGAGATAGATGGATAAGAATAGTTTCATAATGCCCTAGCGATGACAAAACTACAATTAAATCCGAAATAGAAGTCATTTGAAATTAAAATTTTATTGGTGCTTATGAATGGCTTCGGTTTGGAGATTAGATTGAAATGTGGCAAGTAGTAGAACACTATAATAGCGGTGTTAAAAAGACAGCCACCATAGTTCCTATTATGACGTTGCCCAGTTTTGAAAATGGTCTTCAATTGACAACGCAGCAAAAATCAGATCTTGTTGCGTTTCTAAAAACATTGACAGATACAAGTTTTGTGAATAATCCACTGCATTAATTGGAAACAACAGAAGGGCTGCTTGTTATGCAAGCACATCGCGTGTATAAAAATTATATTTCGCTTCAGTCTTTTTTTACCTTTGTCGGCATATGAAACATTTATTTAAGCAAGGTGATGTGAAGCGCTATTCTAAAGTGGTGTCGATCGATGAACTAGCATCCTTTGAAAGTGGCACTGTTCACGAGGTGTATTCAACCTTTGCGCTAGCAAGAGATGCCGAATGGAGCGGTCGCATGTTTGTGCTCGAAATGAAGGAAGAAGACGAAGAGGGGATCGGTACTCGAATTACTGTCGAGCATAAAAGTCCAGCGTTTGTTGGACAAGAACTTACCTTCACAGCCACCTTTGAAGAAATCACAGCGCGAAATGAAATCATTACGTCCTATCAGGTTTGTTGTGGCGAACGAATTATTGCAGAAGGTATACAAGGACAGAAAATCCTCAAAAACGAAACGATAGAGGCACTCTTTAACTCACTTCAACCCTACTAGTTTAGAGCAGACTGATAATGCGCTCAGCCCACAAACAATATTCTTTGCCAGCATAATGTAAACCGTCTTCAGCTAAGAAAAGTTCGTCTTGCGCATGTTCTCTTGTTGAACTTGTGATATCGATATAGCGGCAACCGAGTTCAAGTGCAGTTTTTTTGTTGATGGCATTGAAGGCATCTATTTCCTTCGATGTGACATCCTTATCACGTTCGGTATTGAATGGGGTCAATCCCCAATCGGGTATGGATAATACAATCACATTTTTCGCTTCAGCTTTCGCAAACAATATAGCCTGACATACGAGCGAATAAAATTGCCATGCATATTCATCAATACTTCGTCCTCGATATTGATTGTTGACACCGATGAGTAATGTCACCAAATCATAATCAAACGAGGGCCTTTCTTTTTCAATCGCAGTGGCAAGTTCATCTGTCGTCCATCCAGTGACTGCAATCAGTTTGTCGAGTACAATGGGATGGTCAAGCGATTTTGAAAGTGCAACCACTTGGTTTGGAAAATTAAGCGAAGCATCAACTTTTTCGCCGATGGTATAGCTATCGCCAAGAGCCAGGTACTTTATCATAATGGTTTTACAGAGCTTAAGATGGTTTCGAAAATGCTTGTATGTTGGCTTGCTTCTGCACTCATGGAGGTGCACGAAAAATTATAGCCTCGCTTGCCCTTAACAAGCGTATAGCCTTTGATAAAAAAACGTGTGCTATCGCTATTCACAAAATCAAATTCAAATGGATAAAATGTATTCTTCCCCAATTTTTTTACCGGAAGAATATGGACATCAAGACCAGGATTTTTTATTTTTAATTCGGTAACAGCTGCTTTTGAATACAGCGAATCTGAAATACCCAAGGGCATATCTTCCGTCCACGTGACAATGTTTTCTTCGAATTGATCTGTGCTGTCGTTGAGGAGTTCGAAAATTCCAAGGCGACTGCCATTCATGCGCACTTCCCAATTCTCAGGATAGTCGAAACCTAGATGCAAGGAATCCGATACATAGGTTTTCATCACAAGGGGTGTTGATGCTTCCTTCGCCGCTTTGTTGTTGCAGGACGTTAGGCTAATGAATAAAAGAAGTAGAAGGGTAGGGTTGCATTTCATAGCGCAAATGTAATACCAATACGATAAACTTGAATCATCCGTTGAGCCTTGCATTATTCAGCGCTATTGCTCATGTCACTTTCATTGTGTAATCGGTCTAAGGCGGTTACTACATATTTGTAGGTTGTTTTGCCAACAGCCGTATCCGTGTAATTCGTTCCTCGCACAATCGCAATCAGATTCGCCGATGAGTTGATGGAAATTTTTTCATTTGCCGCAAAACGATAGACTGCAAATTGTAATTCTTCTTTCGACGTATTTTTAACGGTCCATTTCAGTAAATGAGTACCATCTTTTGCATTTGTCACGTTTAACTCAGGTGCCTCGGGGGCCTGATGATCAATCCAAGGCATCTGAGGCAAGAGGGCAGGATGTGTATTGATTTGATCTTGCATTGTGTAATTCAATCCACATAAATTTTTTTGGAAGGCATTCTCACTGTAATACGCACTACCAGAAACATTTTTATTCTTACGCGCAGCTGCAACTTGTGTTTCGATTTCATGCATACTTCGCCAACAAGCTTTGGATGAAACCCCCACTTGATAAAGCCCATGACCGATATACAAATTTCGTCCGTAGGTATGCTCACCCCACCAACGAAGCAGTTCGGTATAATCAGCAGCCTTATGGCCAATTTCCCAATAGAGTTGTGGCAATGCGTAATCAATCCAACCTTTCTTCATCCATAACAGAATATCAGCGTAAAGATCGTCGTAGTTTGTTTGCCCGCCATTCGTATGACTGCCTTCTACATCTTTGCTATAATTGCGCCAAACGCCAAATGGACTGATGCCAAATTTGACAGTAGGTTTTGCCAATTTAATTTTCTTGCTCAAACTCTCAATGAGTATATCTACATTATGCCGACGCCAATCATCTTTATTCGTAAAGTCTCCTCTATATTTCGCATACGATTTGGTATCCGGAAATTCGACATTGGCAATGCGATACGGATAAAAATAATCATCGAAATGCACGGCATCGATATCATAACGTTTCACCACATCCAACACAATGTTGGTAAAATAGTCTCTTACCTCAGGTAAGCCCGGATCGAAATATCGTTTGCCACCATAATTCAAAAACCATTCGGGATGCTGCCACGTGACATGGTCTTTGGTATTGCTATTTTTGTTTGCATCCACCAACGCTCTATACGGATTAAACCAAGCGTGGAATTCGATACATTGCGCATGCGCTGCATCAATCATAAATGTCAACGGATCATAATAGGGCGTAGGTGCTTGTCCTTGTTTGCCGCTCAGGTAACGACTCCAATTTTCGTAGGGTGATTCATACAATGCGTCTGCCGAAGGACGAATTTGCACAATCACAGCATTCAAGCCGTTTTTCTTACATTGATTCAAGATGGCGATGAATTCGCTTTGCTGTGTTTCAGCGTCTAATCCCTGTTTACTTGGCCAATCAATATTACCAATGGTGGCAATCCAAGCCGCTCTGAATTCTCGTTTGGGTGGATTGTTTTGTGCATTCATCGTTACAACAGCAATCGACATGAACAGGCATAAAAGTATTCTCATAGCCGTAAAGATATTGATGGAATTGAAAAAATCGAGAAAGCCACCTTATTTTTACCAGATGCGATGTGTGCTCATCTTATTGACCTTGCTTCCGGCCCAACTTTTTGCGCAGGCCTCCCTTTCGAATGGCGTGGCATTCGGAGCTAATTATATGGGCGGTAAAATTTTTCTTCATACACCGAAAATTCACGTTTCTCAACCTGCCTATTCATCAGGTCTTGAACTTTCATACAGAAAACAAACCACAGGCACGAAAGATTGGCATCAACGTTTTGGATTTCCTGAAGTAGGTCTGAATGTTTTTCTTTCTAACAATGGTTCGGCTTTATTGGGGCATGCGATTGGTATTTATCCTTCGATTCAGTTTCGTATTCTGTCGTTGCACAAAGCGTATTGGTATGGTAAATTTGGTGGTGGTATTGGTTATGTATCAAAACACTGGGAACGCACACCGGCTGCCGATTCGATGAATAATATCGTTGGCAGTGCGGTCAATAATTTCACGATGCTTCAAACAGGCATTCGATTCTTGATGAGCGATTACTTGACAGCGCAGGTGGGCTTACATTTTTATCACTTGTCAAATGCAGCTGCTCGTTCACCAAATTATGGTATTAATACATATGGTCTGCATGCGGGCATTAATGTTCATCCGCAACAGGTGGTAAGGCAATTCGATAGTCGACGTCTAACGCATTTCAAGAATACATTGAATCTTTGTTTCTCGTCAACAATGGCGGTTGCCGAAGACAAAACACCTGATGGTCCTTTATACCCTGTGTTTACAGGCACTGTTTCGGCCTATGCAATGTATCGCAATAAGAATCGCGTGTTGTTGGGCGCCGATGCTATCTATGATTATCATACGCGTGCGCTTATCCACGATGGGTTTCAAATGAAAGGAGGTACCTATCTAAGTCCGTGGCAATACACTGCCTTTGCAGGGCACGAATTTTTATTTGGCAAAATTGGTTTTCCTCTTATCGTCGGCGCTTATCTCAATCGTCCTGTGGGGGGCAAAAAAATGTATCAGAAGCTTGGCATGAATTATCATTTTTACAGACATCCGTCCATGATAGTCAAAGACGCATTTTTGTCGTTGGTCTTGAAAACGCATCTGGCGCAAGCACAATATGCCGAACTCGGATTTGGCTTCTTTTTGTAATAGGTGTAAAATTTTCAATGATTTGTCATCTGAAAACTATCATCTGATTTTCTGCATTACCTTTGCGTCCTAAACTTCAATATTATGAGTAACGGACATTTTAATTTTCCTCAGCCAGTGAACGAACCTGTGCTGCAGTTTGCCCCTAAATCAGACGAAAAAAAAGCACTCAAAGCCGCGCTTGCAGTGGCTAAAAAAACAACCTCAGACATTCCTATGTATATCGGTGGTCAGGAAATCCGCACCGGAAAGAAAGTTGACATTCGCCCACCTCACGAAACCAAGCATTTGCTCGGACGGTTTCATCAAGGTGATGCATCGCACGTAAAAATGGCTATTGATTCGGCATTAAAAGCACACGAACAATGGGCGCACACACCTTGGATACAGCGTGCGTCTATTTTTCTAAAAGCAGCAGACTTGCTCGCTACGAAATATCGTTATCAGATGTTGGCTGCCACTATGTTGGGGCAAAGCAAGAATGCCTTTCAGGCTGAGATTGATAGCACTTGCGAATTGATTGATTTCTTGCGTTTCAATGTG
>CAIRSV010000205.1 GCA_903881265.1 uncultured Bacteroidota bacterium | reverse complement strand
TTTCTTCCCCGCAGAGTCTCCACTAGTCAAATTGCGAAGTGAGTTATATGCCTATGTGGGACTCTGCGGAGACTGAAAAAGGCACGGGTTGCAAACCCGCGCCAGCCAACGTATTTAAAATAGGCTAGCGCTAGCGGGGCCGAGACGCTGCGGGGAGTAAAAGGCACGGGTTGCAAACCCGCGCCAGCCAACGTATATAAAATAGACTAGCGCTAGCGGGGCCGAGACGCTGCGGGGAGTAAAAAAGAGAAACAGTAAAAGCCAAAGGCTTTCAAGAACATATAAGCTTCGAAGGCAAAGCCTTCGAAGAGCTGAACGAGCTGCTACATAGTTCACTTCGATATTACCCCAGTAAACCCATCAATCGTTGTATCCGTTCTAGGCTATCCTGTTTTCCTATCATTTCACTGATTTGAAACACACCCGGTCCAAATTTACCACCGACCAACATAATGCGATAGATGAATTGTACATCACCGACCTTTGTATTTTTTTCTGTTGCCAAGGCTTTGAAACATGTCTCAAGTGCTTCCAGATTCCATTCGCTTAACTGTTCGTAACGGCCTATCAATTCAGTAAAGAAGTCAGCTTTATCGATACTCCATTTCGGCTTAACCGATTCTACATCAATAGCCTGCGGTGCCTGAAAGAAATAAACACTTTGCGCATAAAAATCATTAAGCAAGGTGCAACGGTCTTTGACCAACGAAACGACATTCAACAGATAGGCATCGCTTTTGATATCAATCCCTTGCAGCGCCAAAATTGGCTTTACGAGCAACGCACAATTTGCCACCGGCATATTCTTGATCCATTCATGATTGAACCATTTTGCTTTTTCAAAATCGAATTTAGCACCTCCTTTATGTACCCTTTCCATCGAGAACGTTTCGATGAGTTCGTCTTTGGTAAAGATTTCTTTTTCCTCGCCGCTACTCCAGCCAAGTAAGGCCAATAAATTAATAAAGGCTTCAGGCAAAAACCCAAGTTCCTTGAAACCTTTGGTAGTCTCGCCTGTTTTCGGATCGTACCAATCCATCGCAAACACAGGAAATCCAAGACGATCACCATCGCGTTTACTGAGTTTGCCGTGACCATCAGGTTTCAATATCAAGGGCAAATGAGCCCAATGCGGCATCGCATGTCCCCAACCAAGATAACTCCAAAGCAACACATGCACCGGCGCACTAGGCAGCCATTCTTCACCACGAAACGCGTGGGTAATCTTCATCAAATAATCGTCGACCACCACGGCCAAATGATAGGTAGGCATACCATCACCTTTCAACAATACCTTATCATCAACCAAGTTTGTCTCATTTTTTATTTCACCGCGTATCATATCCGTGAAGGTGACCGTTTCGTTTTTAGGCATCTTAATGCGTATCACATAAGGTACCTGATCGGCTAATAATTTCTCGGTCTCTTCCTTCATCAATGTCAATGAATTTTTCATATGCATACGTGTATGCGCATCATATTGCGGTGAAGGGTTTTGTGGCGTCTTTAATTGCTCACGCATTTTTTCTAACTCGTCGGGTGTATCAAACGCATAATAGGCATGCCCACCTTCAACCAACTGCAAGGCATATTGCTTATACATTGCCTTTCGTTCGCTTTGTCGATACGGCGCATACTTGCCTTGTACGTGAGGCCCTTCATCAGCCGATATACCGCACCATGCCAAACAATCAATGATATATTGTTCGGCCCCTTCTACAAAACGTGTTTGGTCTGTATCTTCAACACGAAGTACAAACGTACCCTGATGTTTCTTTGCGTATAAATAGCTATACAAGGCCGTACGCACACCACCTAAATGCAAGCCTCCTGTAGGACTCGGTGCAAATCTGGTTCTAACTTCGTTACTCATAATCATTTTCGTTTGGATGGCAAATCTATACCATAAAACCGTATGAAAGGAGGGAGTCAGTCGTAATTATATCGCTGATGAAACTATGCACTAAACTTCATCCACCGCATTCGTGTTGACGTCTAAAATGCAACATCAACCATTCATCTATTCGCAAATTTTAGCTGCTCGTTGCGCTGACCATCAAAACTTTAGAGTATTT
>CAIRSV010000204.1 GCA_903881265.1 uncultured Bacteroidota bacterium | reverse complement strand
GAAATTTGTAATCATCCGCGATATGGATCTGTTCCGCTCCAAACCGCTGAGAAAATTGAATCCCGCCAAAGATCGATTTTTAAATAGAGTAGGTAATTCCTCAGTTTTTAAAATGGAGATGGGGGCGCACAGCGATGTTTTGGATGAGTTTGTTCGCGACCCAGCCGCTGCACAGAGCACATTCAAGATTTCTCAGCAATTTATGAGTCATGCATTGGACAAGCGTGAGTTATTACATTACTGGCCAAAGGAATGGTGTGTCAGCTTTAAAAATCACTGCATACCACGTTACTGGAGAAGTTATTATCAGGACCCATTCATTCCTGAAGGTGCAAAGATCGTCGTGTTTGCTGGCAATCTGAAAATGCAGGATGTTGTAGAGGGTGGAGGAAGTACGTGGTATCGGCGAATAGGTAATATTGATTGGTTAGTGAAGCAGTGGAAGTAAAGCAGTAGAGCCTACGAGAAAAATTATGAGTTCTAGTCTAATCATCAGTATCTATAAACTTCATGCCGAGTTGCCCTTGCTTCTGAGTGCATTGGCACAGCAGAGTCATATTCCTGATGAAATTATTTTCGCAGAAGATGCCATCAGTGAAGACACTATAAAAATATTGAGCAGTGAAAGTAAAAAATATTCTCACCTTCGATTGCGCTTAGTGCAGCATGAAGATCGAGGTTTTCGTAAGGCCGAGATAGTCAACAAAGCTGTAGCGTTAGCCTCGCATGACCAGTTAATTTTTTTGGATGGCGATTGCCTTCCACATAGGCATTACATTCGTTCATATGTGGAAAATTTGGGGGTAGGGAAATTACTTAACGCTAGGCCTGTTTATCTCAAAGAAGAATGTCGGTCAATGTTCGTCGGAACAGAGCATCAATTTATTATGCCAACGACGGTTAGTATAGTAATCAATGCATTTAACGGAAATAGTTATGCAGTATATTTCCCCTGGACGCCTGTAAGGCAAAGAAATAGTGCCATGCGAGGTTCAAGTTGGGCTTGTCTCAAAGAGGATTTTATTAAGGTAAATGGATTTGACGAATATTTTTGTGATCTCGGTTATGGTTACGAAGATATCGATATATCGCACAGATTGAATCGTTTGGGAGTTCAGTGCTTTGTTCCAAAAAACAGAGTTATTTATTATCACTTTGGTGAGGCTGGACAAGGTGAAAGTAAAGCGATGGCGTTGGGAGCGACAAAAGCACATCTTGCAATGAATGATCAGAAAGGTTTGCTAGCCTGTGTTAAAGGGATGAATCAATGGTACGAGAAAATAGATTTTTCTTGGGTGTCGGAGCGCTAGTTAGGTACTAGCGACGGATATTCTCAGTAAATAATATTAATGTAATGAAAAAAAAATTTCTCGTTACAAGAATCGGTGATATTCGTTTTTATGCGAAGCACCAAGTGCTTCGTGAATTGATTTTATTAATTTCGAAGCAAGCAGATATTTCTACAGACGAACAGATCAACATATTTATCGGCATTCATCATTGG
>CAIRSV010000203.1 GCA_903881265.1 uncultured Bacteroidota bacterium | reverse complement strand
GATAGAGGTGAAGCTGGTGATAACGCTGGTATCTTGCTTCGTGGTATTGAGAAAGCTGATATTCGTCGTGGTATGGTAATTTGCCAACCTAAGTCTATCACTCCTCATACTGAATTCAAAGCAGAGGTTTATGTGTTGTCAAAAGAAGAAGGTGGACGTCATACGCCATTCTTTAATAAATATCGTCCTCAATTCTATTTCCGTACAACAGACATCACCGGTGAGGTTATGCTTCCTGCTGGAACTGAAATGGTTATGCCTGGTGATAACGTAAGTATTACTGTAAAATTGATCGGACCAATCGCGATGGAAAAAGGACTTAAGTTCTCTATCCGTGAAGGTGGCCGTACAGTTGGTGCAGGTCAGGTTACTGAAATTATTAAGTAATTATAATTAATGTATCTTTGAAATATGCAATTAGCTAATTGGCAAATATGACAATTAGCTAATTGTTTTTACGGGCATGGTGCAATGGTAGCATACGGGTCTCCAAAACCTTTGATCTGAGTTCGAATCTTAGTGCCCGTGCAATAAGAAACTAAAATTTGTATAAAAAGTAAAACATGAGTAAAATAATAAATTATTTCGAGCAGGCGTTTGATGAACTGATTCATAAAGTGACATGGCCTACATGGACTGAGCTTCAGCAGGCAACATTGATCACGTTGGTGAGTATCATTTTGTTGACCCTCATTATTTTTGCAATGGATGGCTCATCTGAATTAGTGTTTGAAACGTTCTACAAATTCTTTAAATAATACACATACGAATGGATCCTATACTAGAACCGGTTGAGAAGAAAGAAACTGAAAATAAGTGGTTTGTTCTTAGAGTACTAAGCGGAAAAGAACGAAAAATCAAGGAATACCTTGATATTGAAATTCGCAGGTCTGGCTGGGGTAACACGATTAGTCAAATAATGTGCCCTGTTGAAAAAGTTTTCAAAGTAGTTGGTGGCAAGAAGGTGATGAGAGAAAAAATTCTTTACTCTGGTTATATCTTGTTAGAAGCTACTGCAGCGCGTCTGTCTGATGATATGATACAAACAATTAAAAATGTATCGGGCGTTATACATTTCCTTGGGAAAGACCACCCAGATGCGTTACGACGTAGTGAAGTCAATAAGATGTTTGGCAAAATGGATGAACTAGCGGATAGCGGTGTTTCTATGTCTGAACCGTTCATAATCGGCGAAAGCGTTAAAATCATTGATGGTCCTTTCAACGATTTCAATGGATCTATCGAAGAAATTAATGACGAGAAGAAGAAATTAAAAGTTATCGTGAAAATATTTGGACGTGCTACACCTGTTGAGCTAAGCTATATGCAGGTCGAAAAAGTATCATAAATGATTCACATAAAATAGATGTAAAAGCCGGTAATGATTCATTACCGGCTTTTTTATATAGTCCTATATTTTTAAAACTTTAGATGCTTCACCGTATTGCCGTTATTGATCAATTGCTTTAAGGAATCAATACCGATTCCTAAATGTCGTTCGACAAATTCACTCGTGACTGACTTGTCGCTTTCAGCCGTCTTTACGCCTTCTGGAACCATTGGTTGATCACTTACTAGCAATAAAGCACCCGTAGGAATATGATTGTAAAATCCGGTGATAAAAATAGTCGCTGTCTCCATGTCAATCGCCATTGGCCTGATTCGTTTTAGATACTCTTTGAAGGCAGTATCATGTTCCCAAACTCTTCTGTTAGTGGTATAACACGTTCCTGTCCAATAATCAAAGCCTTTGTCGCGGATCGTAGTAGAAATGGCTTTCTCAAGCGCAAAGGCAGGAAGAGCAGGTACCTCAGGAGGGAAATAATCGTTACTTGTTCCTTCGCCTCTGATAGCTGCTATAGGTAATATCAAATCACCCACTTTGTTTTTTCTTTTTAAGCCACCACATTTCCCTAGAAATAGCACTGCTTTTGGACTAATCGCTGTTAATAAATCCATGACCGTTGCAGCAGAGGCCGAACCCATCCCGAAATTGATAATCGTTATTCCATTGGCTGTGGCACATTGCATCGGTTTATCTTTACCAACAATCGGGCAATTATGTTTCTTCGCAAACAGATCTACATAATTTGAAAAATTTGTCAAGAGAATATAGTTGCCAAAATTGGCCAACTCTTCGCCAGTATACCGAGGCAGCCAATTTGATACGATGTCTTGTTTTGTTTTCATACAGGATGCTTTTATAAGCTCAAAAGTAACACTTAATCTACGTTGTTGCGGATTATGTTATGCAGTTGACTTGCTTTGACGAATCATCAATAGCAACACAATAAATGCAATCACGCTACTGTATGTGAACATGCTAGTAGCACCGAATTGATACCAAACCCAACCGGCTAATGCATTCGAACCAAGTAAAAAGAAACTATTGACACCCTCATAAAATCCAATGGCGCTTGATTTTTGAGAGGTATCAACACGTTCGAGCAACAATGCCTTCAGTGTACTTTGGGTAAACGCATAATAAAGTCCATAACCAATGAAGGCTGCACTTATCATGAAGATATGTTGCGTGTAACCGAAGATGAGATATGTAATAGTGTAAATGATTAAACCTATGATCAGCATGTTCATACGTCCATATTTATCGGCGAGTTTGCCGATAGGAAACGCGAAAACTGCATACACTAAATTAAAAAGCATATAGAGTAAAATGACATTGGCTTCTGAAAGGCCTGTCTCTTTTGCTCGCAATAAGAGAAACATATCTGAACTATTTGCTATACCAAACAATAACAGTAAACCAAGAAATTTCAAATAGGAGCTTGGTGCTTCCTTATAAAACGAAAAGTTTTTTCTGAATGAAAAGCTTCGCGCAGTGACCACATCTTGTGTTTTCTCTTTGAGTAAAAACGTACACAAACTAGCTAAAATGCCGGGTGCTAGCGTGATTATAAAAATAGTTCTATAATCTGCAGGATGAAAATATAAATAGACCATGGCAACTAAGGGACCAAGAATCGCACCAGCGGTATCCATTGAACGATGAAAGCCAAATACTTCAGCTCTGTTTTCTTCCTGGCATTCTTCTGCCAACAAGGCATCGCGCGCTCCGCTACGTATTCCTTTCCCGATTCTATCTATACTTCGTACTGTAAAAATAAGCGCAAGTGATGCAGTAAAACCAACAAGAGGACGTGAGAGAATACTCAACAGATAGCCCACTTGTATGAAGGGTAAGCGTCGTTGAAATGAATCAGACAAACGCCCCATATAGATTTTACTAAAGCCTGCAATCAGTTCAGCCACACCTTCCAACAGACCAATTATAATCGTTGTATAGCCGATCTGTTTCAAGTATAAAGGAATCACAGGATACAGCATCTCACTGCTGAAATCATTTAGCAAGCTGACCAATGAAAGTAGCCAGACTGTGCGTGTGATATGTTTAAACATGGGTAGGAGTTGGTGATTCTTTACGACTGATAATTGCGCTGCTCAGCGGTGTTTTCAAACACAGTTTGTAGTAATTTTTTTTCAATGTCATCAAACGCTAGATGACGTCGTGCAAACACGCGTGAAGCGGTATCGCTTGCTTTGGCTAATTGATATTCCATAAAACCATTGGCACTTCCCCAACTGAATGATGGAATGAAGTTTCGCGGAAAACCTGCCCCATAAATATTGCAACTGACGCCGATTACAGTGCCTGTATTGAGCATCGTATTGATACCGCATTTTGAATGATCGCCCATGATAAGTCCGCAGAATTGAAGTCCAGTCTTCACAAAGGTTTTTCTCTTCTCATTCCATAGTTTGACTTCCTCGTAATTATTCTTAAGATTGGAATTATTTGTGTCGGCTCCCAAATTGCACCATTCGCCGATGACTGCATTGCCGATGAATCCATCATGCGCTTTGTTTGAATTGGCATAGAAGATTGAGTTATTGACTTCGCCGCCAACCTTGCAACCTTCGCCGATAGTGGTAGCGCCATAAATTTTAGCGCCCATTTTCAAGACGGCATGTTCGCCTAAGGCAAAAGGCCCGCGTATCATACAACCTTCCATTACCTCGGCATCGCGGGCAATATAAACCGGACCAGTGTTTGTGTTAATCATACTGCATTCAACGCTCGCACCTTCTTCGATAAAAAGTTGATTGCCAAGAACTGTATTCGTATTTGAAATAGCTTGTGACGTTTTTCCCTTTGTCAACAGCTCAAAATCGTCACGGATAGCCCTGTCATTCATGCCGAATAAATCCCAAGGTTGTGTTAGTAAAAGGATTTCTGTAGTAAGTGATTTTCGGGTTGAATTAACGAGGGGAGTTTTAAAATCAAATTGAATCGTATCAGCTTCATTCAAACGGATACAAAGTAATGTTTCATCTTGCATAAGATATTCGCCTTCGTTCAATGCAGCGATGGCATCAGTCAATGCTGCTGAAGGGAAAATAGCACTATTCATCAGGATATTATCGGTTGAAATAACACACGGATATTTTTCCTGTAAATACGCTGCTGATTTGTGCGAAATTGATTGCTGTAAAATATGTTCCCATCGTTCACGCATGGTGAGAATTCCGCATCGCAATTCACCCAAGGGTCTTGTATGGGTTAGGGGAAGAAAGTGATGAAAGCGTTCATCATCGAAAAGTATGTAGTTCATAATTATTGCACTAAATTATCACCAATCTGATTGATATCATCCGCAAAGACATCGGGTTTTCGTTCTAGTGTTGCTTTGATAATGTGATATCCGCCAACCGCACAAGGGATGCCAACGAATAAGGCCATAATAGGGCGTTCCATACCAAACATAGTAAAGCCAATTATCAGTCCAGTGATTTCTCCAGCAAACCAAGCTAGCACAGTATAAAGTTTCCAAGTTCCGGGCTTCAAGCCTTTATTAAGGGCTAATTGACCAATGGATCGTGTGAGATATATGAGCGCCACAATTTCAAGCATATAAAATAGTTAAGGAGATAAAAGTAAAATAATTTACCGATAAAAAGCTACGATCAATTTAATTGTACCTAGAATCGACTGATTGTCTGATTAAATATGTTGGTAACACTGATGAAGTTGAATTGATTTCGTGGCGTTGCAATTCAGTGGCAATGCTTTGCAGACAAGCATTCTCATTCAGCTGTTGCGCTCATTACCGATATTTTTTATTTTCATAATGTCTTTTTACCTCTTTTTTTCCTCAGGTTAGTGGCGTTCAAATTCATCGACGTCTAAAAAAAATCTTCAATTTATTCAGTTACTTTTACAAGATGCTTCCACAATCTGCAGCCGATTTGTTGCCTCAAAAATTTCCGTTTCAAATGATTGATACATTGCTTCAGTCTGATGAAACCATCATCAAGACGTCATTTACAATAAAGGACGATAATGTCCTTGTTTCGAATGGTACGTTTACCGAAGGTGGACTTATAGAAAATATTGCACAAAGTGCGGCAGCTGGTACTGGATATTATTATACATCGCAAGATAAGAAAGTGCCAATTGGATACATCGGCGCTGTAAAAAATGTTTCGATCAGACAGGTTCCTAAGGTTGGTTCATACCTTGAAACTGAACTAAAAACACTGCATCACATTGGCAATGCCAACATTGTGGAAGGGAAAATATTTCTACATAAAGAACTGATTGCTTCTTGTGAATTGACTATTTTTGTGGCCGACTAAAAATTCATTCATGATGCGTTT
>CAIRSV010000202.1 GCA_903881265.1 uncultured Bacteroidota bacterium | reverse complement strand
CTTTCCTATTGTATTTTCACGCTCTTAAATGCATTCGCTGATTGACATAAGCGGACAAAAAAATAGAAACCATGCAGAAACAAATACGGAAAAATGATGCGCTCGATTATCATTCCAAAGGACGGCCAGGTAAAATAGAAGTGATACCAACGAAAGAAACGAAAACACAACGCGACTTAGCCTTGGCGTATTCACCTGGTGTGGCAGAGCCTTGCAGGGAAATTGCAAAGAATCCAGACGATGTTTATAAATATACAGCAAAAGGAAATCTAGTGGCTGTGATCACCAATGGTACCGCCGTGCTTGGATTAGGCGATATTGGTCCATTGGCGTCGAAACCGGTGATGGAAGGGAAAGGATTATTATTTAAAATTTATGCCGATATCGATGTGTTTGATATCGAACTAAATACCAAGGATGTTGAAGAATTTATCCGTGTTGTAAAAGCCCTTGAACCAACCTTTGGTGGCATCAATCTTGAAGATATCAAGGCCCCTGAATGTTTTGAAATAGAAACTCGATTGCGTAAAGAGCTGAACATCCCCATTATGCACGACGATCAGCATGGTACGGCAATTATATCAGCGGCGGCCTTGTTGAATGCAGTGGAAATACAAGGTAAGAAATTAGCGGATGTTAAACTTGTTGTGAGCGGAGCAGGCGCTTCGGCTATGGCTTGTTGTAATCTCTATGTGAAATTAGGTGTGAAGATTGAGAATGTGGTCATGTTTGATTCAAAAGGAGCGATTACAAAAACACGCACCGATATCGATGCGATGAAGCGTATATATGCAACCTCGCGCAGAATTAACTCGCTCGAAGCTGCGATGAAAGGATCAGATGTCTTTATCGGACTTTCAAAAGGTGGCATTGTTAGCGCGAAAATGTTGAAGGGGATGGCGAAGAATCCAATTGTTTTTGCCTTAGCAAATCCTGATCCGGAAATCGATTACGAGACCGCTATTGCTGCGCGACCAGATTTGATTATGGCTACAGGTCGAAGTGATTATCCTAATCAGGTGAATAATGTATTAGGATTCCCTTACATCTTTCGCGGTGCATTAGATGTGCGAGCCAAGACTATCAATGAAGAGATGAAACTGGCCGCCGTAAAAGCGCTTGCAGCTATTGCAAAGAAGCCGGTACCTGATATGGTGAATATGGCTTATCACGAGAAGAATTTGAGTTATGGACCTACGTATATCATTCCTAAACCAATGGATCCGCGCTTATTACCAGAGGTTTCATTAGCCGTAGCAAAAGCAGCGGTTAAAAGTAAGGTGGCTCAACGAGTTCCAGATTGGGCGGTGTATGAAGAGGAATTGAAGAATCGCTTAGGGAGTGATGATAATATTCTGAAGATTATCATCAACAAAGCAAAACAATACAAACAGAAGGTTGTATTTGCTGATGCCGAAAACTTTAAAACGCTAAAGGCCGCGCAGCTTGTAAAAGATGAAGGTATCGCGATTCCGATTTTACTCGGTAATGTCAAGCGTATCAAAACGCTGATGAAAGAAAACGGATTGGATTTACAAGGTGTTGAGATTATTGATCCGAAATCGGATGAGAATGAAAAAAGACGTAATCAGTTTGGCGAAGCGTTATTTGCCAAACGTGGTCGCAAAGGATATAATATTTACGAAGCAAAGAAAATCATGCGCGAACGCAATTACTTCGGATGTATGATGGTCGAACATGGTGAAGCGGATGCGTTAATCACTGGCTTAACAAGAAAATATCCTGATACATTGCGACCCGTTCTTGAAATAATTGGGGTAGATAAAAAAGTGAATAAGCTCGCCGGTATGTATGTGATGCTGACGAAGAAGGGCCCAATTTGTTTTGCCGATACAACAATCAATGAGTTTCCAACGGCACAAGATTTAGTCGATATCACGTTGTTGGCTGCCGATAATTTGAAGAATCTGAATATCAAACCGCGGGTTGCGATGTTGTCGTACTCTAATTTTGGATCAAGCAGCCTTACCGAAGCAACGAAGGTCAAAGAAGCCGTTCGTATACTGCATGAGAATCACCCCGACATTGTTGTGGACGGCGAAGTGCAGGGCAGTGTGGCATTCAATAGCGAATTGCTAAAAGAAAATTATCCGTTCAGTACCTTGATCAATAACAGTCCGAATATTTTGATATTCCCCAATCTTGCCGCAGGAAATATAGCCTATCATCTGATGATGGAACTAGGCAATTCAGAAGCTGTCGGCCCTATTTTATTGGGCTTAAATAAATCTGTTCATGTGTTGCAATTAGGAAGTACCGTTCGTCAGATTGTCAATATGGTTGCGATTGCATCGGTGGATGCGTATGTAAAGAAAAAGAAGAAAGGATAGCCTGTTTTTAACTTTATTCAGTGTGCGATAGGCGCACTTTTTCCATGCAGGGTAAGCGACGTAGTTGCGTTACGTTTACTTGTGCTTGGGAAGATAATTAGTGTGTGTATCCAAAGGAATATGCAGGTTATTATGGTGCATTAGGATAAATCAGCATCAACAGGCTTAGTTGATAAGGCAATAAGATACACAGCAGTGACTATGAATCACTGTTTAAGTTTCTGTATACTAGGTACTTTTTATTAGATAATCAGCATGGCATCGCCATAATCGAAGAATCGATATTTGTTTTTGATGGCCACTTTGTAAGCTTCCATCGTTAATTCAAAACCCATGAACGCAGAGGTCATAATCAATAGGCTTGTTTTTGGCAAATGGAAATTGGTAATCATACAATTTGTTAGCGCAAAATCATATTGCGGATAAATAAAGATATTCGTCCAACCCGAAGATGGTTTCAGCATACCTGTGGTTGTGATAGACGATTCAACAGCGCGTATTGAGGTAGTGCCAATCGCGCAAATACGACGGCCTTCTTCTTTTGCTTTATTGACAGTCTTACACGCATACTCATCAACGGCGTAATACTCGGCATCCATCTTGTGCTTCGTTAGGTCTTCCACTTCAATAGGTCTGAACGTTCCAAGTCCTGTGTG
>CAIRSV010000201.1 GCA_903881265.1 uncultured Bacteroidota bacterium | reverse complement strand
TTACTGAAATCGGTGGCACAATCGGCGATATTGAAAGTCTTCCGTATGTAGAAGCGATTCGTCAGCTACAATGGGAAAACGGAAAAGAAAATTGCTTAGTAGTTCACCTAACGCTAATTCCTTATCTAAAGGCCGCAAAGGAACTAAAAACAAAGCCTACACAGCATTCTGTCAAATTGATGAATGAAAACGGATTGTCTCCAGACATCATCGTATGTCGTACTGAAGAACCCATCAATGGTGATATCAAACGAAAGATTGCCTTGTTTTGCAATGTCACTGTAGATGCCGTTATCGAAGCAGCTGATGCCGAAACAATTTATGATGTACCTCTTCATATGATGCAGGAAAGCTTAGATGTTATCTGTCTTGAGAAACTTAAAATGCCCTTACGACACGAACCGGATTTAAAACGATGGAAGGAATTTCTGTTTAAATTAAAAAATCCAAAAACGAAAGTCACGATAGGCCTCGTTGGCAAATATGTTGAACTCCAAGATGCGTACAAATCAATTCTTGAAGCGTTTGTGCATGCGGGCGCTGTGAATGAATGCAAAGTGGAAGTAAAAAACATCCATTCAGAATACCTTGATAAAGAAAATGTAAAGTCGAGCCTTAGCGGACTTGACGGCATTCTTGTAGCGCCAGGTTTTGGCAATCGTGGTATTGAAGGTAAAATTGAAGCGATAAAATATGCGCGTGAAAACAATATTCCTTTTTTCGGTATTTGCTTGGGCATGCAATGTTGTGTCATTGAATATGCGCGGAATGTACTAGGATACACAGGTGCAAATTCAACCGAAATGGATATTCATACAGTCTATCCGGTCATTGATATCATGGAAGACCAAAAGAATATCATTCAAATGGGCGGTACCATGCGACTTGGTGCGTATGGCTGTGAAATTGATGTGCATTCAAAGGCTTATGAAGTCTATGGCAAACAATATATTTCTGAACGCCATCGTCATCGTTGGGAATTCAACAATTCATTCATAGAACAATTTGAGCAAGCCGGAATGAAAGCTGTGGGCAAAAACCCAGAATCAGGATTGGTGGAAATTGTGGAATTACCTAATCATCCTTTTTTCATTGGATCCCAATTTCATCCCGAATTGAAGTCAACTGTAGAAAATCCTCATCCTCTTTTTGTTGGATTCATTAAGGCCGCTATCATCAATCATAACGAAAATAAAAAATAGCAACAGGCTTCAACTAGGAGTAAACAAATTCTGTATCTTTTCGTTTTTTATATGCCGGACGCTGTTTATAGTGCAAGTCGTTATATTAATTTAGCGATTGAAATGATAAGCCAGCCCCACAGAATTTCCTCTTGAGGTCATTTGAAATACACATCGATGATGATAGGCGATTTTTCCTGATACAGCGACAATGACCCCTACCAGTTGTGTGATACTGCCTGCAAGCAGCATACCGCCTCCGGCGGAGATTTGAATGGGATTACTATCTGCATTAGATTTAGACAGCAGCACTAAACCTATTGTGGAAATGACCCCTCCACCCAATACAGTCCATCCGCCCTTATTTTTAATACTCCTGTAACGGGCACAAGGATCATCATAATCAAGTCTTCGACGAACTGATTGTTTTGTGAAAGAAAGGTCTGTCTGTTTATGTACCAATGAAAATCTGGTTTCTGAGCTACCCACCTCCTGATCTGACATTGAAGAGTCGGTTCCTAAAGAAGTACTCATTCTCTCAAAATTGTTAGACGTCCTGTTTTCCGAAATAGCTTGAGCATTTGAGTTCATTACGACAGTCATACATATCAATAAGACTGTAAGGGTTTTCTGAATCGTATCCATGTTATTTTTTTTGGTATAGTACAAAAGTATTTTTACAACAGAAGCCATACAATGACCTATGTTAGTATTTTCATGCATGAAACTCACTTATTGTCTATAATGTACGGCAAATGAACTGCAAAGTCGGGCATCAACCGTGCTAGATAGATACGATTTCTTGTGGGATCATTCAACAACACTAGAATTCAAATTGGAGGAATCAGGAGATTTCTTTTCGGATCCTGCTCAGACTTTCGGGTTTGATACCTAGGTATTTTGCAATGGCATGTACGGGAATCTGTTTTACCAATTCAGGCCGTTTATCAACTAATTCAAGGTAACGCTCAGTAGCTGATTTGGTCAGAAAATCTTTTTCCCGTTTTGTCTTGCTGATATAATATTGTTCTGCCACCAAGCGACCAAGTTTGTTTGCCAGAATGGAGTGCGTATAAGCATCCTGTATGTCAGCATATTCAATTACCTCAACATCACAACATGTCAATGCTTCTATTTCAACTTTGGATGGTTTTTGTGTCAGAAAGGATGTGTACGCCGAAAAAAAGTTGCCCGGAAAAAAGAACTCAAGAATACGCTCTTCTCCGTCTTCGCGTATCACACTGATCTTGACAATACCTCGCACAAGAAAATAAGCTTTCTTCTCTACTTGATGATATGGAGTAATAATGGTATGCTTTTCAAACGTTTTTACGCTGATCGGGAATGGCAAGTCATCATCAAGTTGATAATTAGTATCAACCTTGGTGGCAATAAAATTTTTAATGGACGCTGACATACAGCGTCAAATTTAATTCCAAAAGAACTTTTTTTCAACGATCCTGCCTTAAAATTTGACGATGAAAAATATAGGTTGATCATTAATCATCATGCATCAAAGCAAGAAGTTGAACAGATGCATCTTCGTTGACTTGTTTTTTCATACATACCCTTGACACTCTTTCCATGACAACACTTGTATTTCTATCGTTTTGATACTACATTCAAACTTTCAAACTAGATACGAATGAAATCATTGTTCAGAAAAAAGAGTATTCAGAAAATCTTATCCGATGCAGCATCAGGTTATGGCGATGTCGATCACGTGCCCTTGCATAAGGTATTAGGAGTTCGTGACCTTACTTTTTTTGGCATTGCTGCCATTATAGGCGCGGGCATCTTTAGTAGTATCGGTAAAGCATGTTTTGATGGTGGCCCTGGTGTCATCTATCTTTATTTATTTACTGCGTTAGCCTGCGGATTTGCAGCGCTCTGTTATGCCGAATTTGCTAGTACCGTGCCTGTGTCGGGCAGCGCATACACCTATGCCTACGTGGCTTTTGGAGAACTATTCGCTTGGATTATAGGTTGGGACTTGTTGATGGAATACGCTATTGGCAACATCGCTGTGGCCATTTCGTGGAGTGATTATTTTACGCATCTCACGAGCAGTGTGGGCCTTCATATTCCAGATTGGCTGACCATGGATTACTCAACCGCCCACAAAGGATTTTTGGAAGCCACAGGCTTATTACACGCAGGTCAAACCCTGAATACGCTTGATGCATCAATGGTCGAAAAATATAGTGCTTGGAGCCATGCGCCCTCACTAGGAGGTTTACGTATGATACTCGACCTTCCTGCCTTTGCCATTGTAGCACTTATTACGGCTGTGGTATTTGTTGGCATGAAGGAAAGTCGCGCCATGAGTAACTTACTCGTCATCATTAAATTATTGGTTATTTTCCTCGTCATCGTGTTGGGCGCCTATTATGTCGAGCCATCTAATTGGCATCCTTTCACACCAAACGGCATGTCGGGTATATTAAAAGGTGTATCGGCTGTCTTCTTTGCCTATATAGGCTTCGATGCAATTTCTACCACGGCCGAAGAATGCAAGAATCCGCAACGAGATTTACCCCGAGGTATGATATATGCATTGGTCATATGCACGGTACTGTATGTGTTACTCGCGCTAGTGCTTACTGGTATGGTATCGTATACTAAACTCAATGTAGGCGATCCATTAGCCATGATCTTTGAAGCAAGAGGCATGAAATTTGTGGCCGGCATTGTGGCAGTGAGTGCTATTGTAGCAACGGCAAGTGTGTTGCTTGTATTTCAGTTAGGCCAACCTCGAATTTGGCTCGCTATGAGTCGCGATGGCCTGTTACCAAAGATTTTCTCAACCATACATCCACGTTTTAAAACACCCTCCTTTTCAACTATATTAACAGGATTAGTCGTGGCGATTCCCGCATTATTTTTAAACCTCGAATTAGTTATTTCACTCACTAGCATCGGCACCTTGTTTGCATTTGTTCTCGTATGCGGCGGCATTATCGTTATTCATCAAATGCCCGAGAAACCTGCAAGTAAATTTCAGGTGCCCTTTGTGAGCGGAAAATATATCATTCCGTTGCTGTTTATCAGTGCCGTCACACTCATTCTTATTTTTGCACCAGCGCATTTTGCGGGACTGCTTTCTAAGGAAGGGTTTCCAATGATGACCTTTTGGATTGTGATGTGCATTGTAACATGCTACAGTTATCTTCGAAACTTCTCCCTGATACCTGTGCTAGGACTCGTGAGTTGCTTTTACCTAATGGCACAGGAAAGTTATACTAATTGGTTACGGTTTCTCATATGGCTGATTGTAGGGCTGATTATCTATTTCCTGTATAGCTATAACCACAGCCGACTAGCCAACGAATCGAAACAACACTAAAATTTGGATAGTTTAATCCCTTATCTACCTCAGAAAACTATATTTTTGCAGTCCACTAAAAACAGATACAATTGGCATTACTTGGAAACCTAATCTCCCGTTCATTGCGCATAAGGAAGCAGTTCACTATACAGACAGGTACGCCCCGTTCTTATCAGATGCAGGTTTTCAAACGATTAGTATCTAAAGCTAAAAACACGCAGTTCGGCAAACATTACGATTTTTCAAGCATCCTACAGCAAAGTAATGCGTACGATGAGTTTAAAAAAAATGTCCCGTTTCATAATTATAACCAGATGTATAACCGCTGGTGGAAATTTTGCCATGAAGGCGAACCAAATGTATGCTGGCCGGGGAAAGTAAAATATTTTGCCCTAAGCTCGGGTACCTCCGAAAGTGCTAGCAAGCATATCCCTGTTACCGACGATATGATCAAGTCGACCAAGCGAGCTGGGTTCAAACAATTTTATTCGATGCAGAATTTCAATCTGCCAACTGATGTGTTTGGCAAAGGAATTCTAATGTTAGGCGGCACTACTTCCTTGTTTGAACGCGGCGATTATTATGAAGGCGATATGAGTGGCATCAGCGCAAAGAATATGCCAAAATGGTTATCATTTCTTTTTTACAAACCCGGTCAAAGTATTTCTAAACGTCCACGTTGGGAAGATCGGATCAAGT
>CAIRSV010000200.1 GCA_903881265.1 uncultured Bacteroidota bacterium | reverse complement strand
TTCCGCTAGTGGTATAGGTCGTAGCATTCACATTCCAAGTGTACGAATCACACGCAGACGCTGTGGTATTGTTTGTTGAACTAGCTGTAATCGTCAAGACAAGATTATCAGTATTACATCCACTCACTGACGAATAATTTCCGCTAGTGGTATAGGTCGTAGCATTCGCATTCCAAGTATACGAATCACACGCAGAGGCTGTGGTTGAATTTGATGTGCTATTAGTTACAGTGAGATTAAGTGTCGCTATTGAATCGCAGCCTGATACATTCGTCAATGTGGCTGTATATATTCCACTTGCAGAAAGTGATTGTGTATTCCAACTATATGGTGTGGCAGACGAACAGATACTCAATGTGGTGGAACTTGTTGAAGACACGCAGGCGTTCAAGTCACCTGTGATCGCAAAATCATTATCCGTTGTATTGACTGCATCGAAGAGATAAAATGTACCAGATGAACTTGATGCACCATAAGGCACCAATCGTAACGTAACTGTGGTGGCCGATGGAATATTTTGCAAGGCAGAAATGCTGGACAAGTCAACCGTTCCTACAGAACCTCCTGATGACGAGGTAGACGTAAAGTTTAATGTGGTGATATCCGTGAAGTTGAGGCCATCCTTACTATATTGAAGTAATCCATTGGTAGCACCTGTTGCCGAACGGCGATAATCAATCGGACTGATTGCTCCTAAATTCATTGAATAACCTGCATTTGCTTTTACGGTGCAAGTGACAAATTTATTTGCACTGATATTAGCAGCAGGTGTCGCATTATTCCAACCGAGTCCACCCCAGCCTCTTGCTGCAGCAGCTCCAGTTGAGGAGACACCGCTGCCTCGTGTCAAACCACCAACAGCTGCATTTGACGAAACCACTGTTGCCGTATAAGGACTTGGGCCGAAATTATTAGTACCACCCGCCAATGAATTCATATCCCAAGCTGCAATGATTGGATATGTTACGGTTAGTGTTCTAACAACATCGGTTGCGGCTAAATAATTTGCATTACCACTTTGTGATGCCGTGATAATCGCTGTTCCAATACCAACTATCGTAACCAAGGTGCCCGAGATAGTGGCCACTGAGGCATTATCACTCTGGTAAGTCACTGGATTTCCAGAAGCACCACCGGTGGCAGCAAGATTGAACGGCGCGGATCCTACTGCCTTGGTTGACAATGCAGGAAATGAAATTGTTTGACTCGCCTGATTCACAGTTAATGTCTGAATAACATCGGTTGCTGCCGCATAATTGGTAGTGCCTGATTGCGATGCAGTGATAGTAGCGGTTCCAGCACCAACAATCGTTACCGTATTCCCCAAGACTGTTGCCACTGATAGATTATCACTTTGAAAGGTAACCGCATTGCCTGATCCACCACCTGTAGCTGACAATGTAAATGGTGCCTGACCAAAGGTCTTAGTTCCCATTGTTGTAAAACTGATAGTTTGACTAGCCTGTGTAATTTCAGCCGACAATACGGCTTGCGTTAGAGAATATCTTGATGCTTGTGCACCTCCCAATGTAAAGGCTGTGGTCACTGCTATCGGATTGCCAACATTGATACTAGCGAAGGTTCCCGAGGTTCCGTTCAAGACAACCGTATCGATTCCTACGACACCAACTAAACTGCCACCTGAAATACTGGCAACATCCGTTCCGTCGTATGGTTTATTCGCAGCAGTAGCGCCTGTTATCGTCAAATCTTTTGCATTCACTAACAATGATTGTTGCTCATTCGGTGCATTCGCATAAATTACACCATCACCTGCCTGCGAAGCAGTAATAAAGGCAGTTCCGTTACCAACAATGGTCAAGGTAGATCCTGAGATAGTTGCAACACTCGTATTCGAACTGCTATATGTCACAGGATTACCGGATGCACCGCCTGTGGCTGACAAGGTAATTGCCCCATCACCATACGTTGCAGCAGGCAAGGCATTAAACACGATAGATTGTGTTATCATCGTAGCCGTAATATTAGCTGAAAGTGTCGGTTGAATTAGATTATAATTGCCCGACTTCGTACCGCTTATTGAATAGCCAGTCACGTTTACTGTAATGTTATTTGCGATAGCCGCACTAACGAATTCTGCAACCGGGGTACCACCTAAAATTACATTCGGTCCGTCTCCAGATACAACGCCAGCCAACACCGCCGTACCACTGAGGGTCGCATTAGTATTACCATCCACTATTTTGTCATTCGCTGTGATACCCGTAATTGTGAGATTTTTTTGATTCACACTACTCGAGCCAATAGAAATTGACTGAGCTGAAGCGCCTGTGCTTGTGACAGGAATACTACCAGAATAGGTATTTACTGCAGACGATGCAGCGAGTCGCACATTAATTGTTTTTGACACACTGACCGCATTAGTAAGGGTTAATGTTGAGGAATAAACGCCTGCGCTGTTATCTGCAAATTCAAAACCCGCTAAAGGCCCCACTTGAATCGCATTCGTCATATCCATACCTGTCAATGAAAAGCTAGCCGCTGATGACGAAGTTCCGTAGGTTGTTGTAAGCGGAGTAAGTGAACCCGAAAGATTAATTGTTGGAACAGCTGCTGATGCTGTTGTAACGGTAACCGATGTGTTATTCTCAACCCTGCAAGTTGTTCCTGCAGCGGTTAACGTATTCGGGATAATATAGATATTCAACGTTTGATTGGCTCCCACAGCAATCGGAGCAGCAGGCGTAATCGTATACGTTGCAGCGCTTGAGGTAGGCGTATATGAACCGATAACATTCGTTGGACTTGAACCACCTATGCTGTATTGAATAGATACATTCGGTGTCCCTGTTGCATTACTAACTCTTGAAACAATATTTAAACTAGACACAGTGAATGTAACTGAGGCGTCACTTGTAATACTATAGGTATACCATTTAGATGCAGTAATATTGGCAGACAACAAACCGTTGAATCCAGAACCATTGATACTACCATTTGCGGCTCCGCAAGAGACACCCGAACCTCTTGAAATCTGCGAAAAGGTGAGACCTGAAACAGCAGGAGAAATAGTAGCCACCGGGGTAGCAGGGCATGTGATTGATGACATTGCGGTATACGATACTGCAGTTTGCGCCTTAGTAAACATGGAACTAAAAATCAGCACAAGCATACAAGCAAATGACAACCTGAATAGCACAGCCTTCTTCTGTATTTCACACCATATTTGATTTGTACGCATTTGTAAATGAGATATTTTTTTCATCATAAATAGTTTAATGTTAAAAATGAATTGAACCCACAAATGTAAAAAACAAAGACGGCAATCTCATTGCGCATTAAAGAGATAATGTTAACATAAAACCTGGTGTTATTCAGATAAGAACACCCTCTCGATTCGCTATTTAGCTAAAAACCCCTTCCCCATTATTTAGTTCACAGCCGATAAAAAGACACAAAGATTCTACTTCGGCTTAGCCAATCTGCATTTTACTGAGCTTCACATAAAAGCCGTTCTCTAAATTTACGAGCTCTTGATGGGTTCCTTCTTCTACAATTTCACCCTGATGCAACACAACAATTTTGTCGGCATCCTTGATGGTTGATAAACGATGGGCAATCACAATACTAGTTCGACCTATCATAAGTTTATCCAAGGCATCTTGCACTAATTGTTCACTTTCACTATCAAGACTACTAGTGGCCTCATCTAAAATCAAGATAGCTGGATTTTTTAGCACAGCCCTAGCAATCGCAATACGCTGTCGTTGTCCACCGCTCAATTGTATTCCCCTTTCCCCTACCATCGTATGCCATGTATCAGGAAAGGTATTAATAAAATCAAATGCGTTTGCCTTTTTTGCGGCTGATTCAATTTCTTCTTGCGACGCACCAACTTTTCCGTAAGCAATATTCTCGGCAATTGTACCCGCGAACAAAATAACTTCTTGCGGCACATATGCAATTTGCTGTCGCAACGACGTAAGATCCAATGAATTAATATCAATTCCATCTAACAATATTTGCCCTTTATCAGGCGTATAAAATCTGAGGAGCAAGTTAGCAATTGTACTCTTACCGCTGCCACTGCTGCCAACAAGCGCTACCGTTTGTCCGGCTTTCGCATTAAACGATATATTTTTCAGCACACTAAAATTCTCCCTGCTCGGATAATTAAAACTGATTCCTTTCAATTCAATGTCCCCTTTCGTTTTCAACGCCAAATCATCACCCACATGCACCTGCTCTATTTCTTCATCAATAATTTCAAACACACGATCGGTTGCACCTAACGCACGTTGTATACTCGCAATTTGCTCGGGCAAGCCTCCAAGACTTCCGCTGACAAACAACGCCAACATCATGAACTTACCAAATTCCTCTCCAGTGATAATTCCCTGCGCATTCAATTGCAACATTTTATACAACATAAAAAAAATAGCGCCGAAAATGCAGGTAATCACAAAGGCAAAAAAAGCACCACGAAAAATCCCATATTGCAAACCGAAATTTTTTATTTCATTTGTCTTGCTATTATATCGGTCTATTTCATATTGCTCATTGGTAAATGATTTTACATTCGTGATACCAGTCAAGCTCTCACCTACAATGACATTCGCATCTGCTATCTTATCTTGAAACCGTTTGCTATAGCCTCTAATTTTTTTAGCAAACAGAATGGCCACTACTGAAAGAGGCGGAATAATAATTAAAAACCATTTGGCCACTTGGAAATTAGTACTGCTGATAATGATGATAAGGCCACCAATACCTACAATACTTTGACGGATAATTTCTGCAATATTCATCGTAAAGGCTTCAGAAATTACATTCAAATCGGTTGCAAGTCGACTACTCAATTCGGCTGTTTGATTGCGATTAAAAAACTCCATTGGTTTTTTAACGAGTCGCTCATAAGCCTTGTTACGCAACCCTTGTAAGATATTTTCAGTGACACGCGTAAACATAAACACACGACCGAAACTAAAAAATCCCTGAACCACAAGAATAAGAAGAAGCTTCACTCCAAGACCATCTAATTTCTTTAGATTCGCCAGCATCTGAGTCTTATCGCCGTTACCCAACATTCCAAACATTTTTCCACTCAATAACGGAAACAACAACCCAACACTCGCCGATAAAATAAGGAATACCATACCTATACCAAACGCCCATTTCTGACCTCCCAAATAGGAAAATAATCGGGATCCTTTTTTAAAATTCGCAGCATTGAGTTTTGCCTTTGGCATATCCTGCAATTCATTACTTCGTTTCATTCTGTCTTGTCGAGCACTTGACATAAATACTAAATTTAAGTTGCAAATGTACGTTCATTCAAGGCAGATGCAGAAGAAGAAATAGTAGACAGTTTGAACTAGCAAAAAAAGGAAGCACTTAGCATGTAAGACCTAAATAATCGTCCGGAACATAGCAGTAAAATTTAATGCCCAACAATACCTTTGGTCGTTTGCATGACTCACATACAAACTTCACTAATTCAGTTGGAACTTAAGGTAGATTATGCGCCCCTTGATACTGACATTAAATTGCAGTCTTATTTAGCCTATGTTATGGATGATAAGAGAAGACGAAATTACTGATATTGCCTTCCAAAATAGGACTATCGAGTAAGTCGACATTCCCATCACCATTCAAATCAGTAGCTACGTATCCATAACTAAACGAACTGATATCAGTTTCCAAGGCTCCAAAGTCAATAAGATCTATATTCTCGTCAACAACAATATCCCCACTAAAGATAG
>CAIRSV010000199.1 GCA_903881265.1 uncultured Bacteroidota bacterium | reverse complement strand
TTTAATAGAGAAAAACAGGATGCAAGAAAATAATGTTCAGACTACGATGCTCAATTCTCTCTTTTTGCGTCTACCATATTTCAATAGAAAAAATGAGAAAGCAACGGCGGAAAAGGCTTCTCTTCATAAATCAACCACATCCTATTTTATTTATAATGGTTTCAGACTCGTTCTGATGGTTGGGCTATTACTCCTTTCGTTTGTAACGAATTCTAACGGTCAATCTTCATCGAATGCGGGAATGCTTGTGCACGCTGGTATTATTTTTCGTCTTGATCAACAGCTTGGGACCTCTGTTTTTGTCGATTCGATTATGTCTAATTCGCCGGCTGCACTGAGCGGTATACAAAAGGGCGATAAGCTTATTGCTGTAAACGGTATCGCTGCAGATAGCGATGAGAAAAGTATCGACAAGGTTAATCAGTTGATGCGCATACCTGTTAACTCAAGCATCAGTTTGGAGATAGAACGTTCTGAAGAGCATAAGAAAACGAAAAGGCTTACCTATGTGCTTGAAGGGAAAATTGCACCGTCACCAGTTGTGCGAAAGAAGGTATATGGTATTGGTGTGACCTTGGCAATTGATTCGATTTTTAACGATGGGAAACCTGCATTTGCATCACAGGTGCAACTAGTGTATGCTGGCAGTCCTGCAGCTGGAGCAGGTATTCAGTCGGGCGATTACATTATTGCAGTTGATCATAACGCCATCAACGACTCGCGCACCGATGTAATCAGTCAGTTGATTGACCTGCTATTAATCGATACGCCTAAGCCGGCAAGGCTTCGATGTCTGCGCTTTGAACAGGGTCGTTATAACATGTTTGAGGTTGATTTGATAAGGGCTGATATTAGCGGTTATATAAATATGAATGCGCCTTTACAAACTAATCGGGTTCAGTCGAAACCATCTTTTCCAGAAGATGATCTTGATGGAGATGGTATTAAAAATATCGACGATGCCTGTCCGAACGAAGCAGGTCAGTCCTCATTGAATCCATTTGAACATGGGTGTCCTGAAAAGTAAGTGTTAGTTAGTTGAGGAAGATTTGTTCGCCAATGTTGTTGCAATAAAGGCTTCCCATTCGTTGAGTTGAGCATTTTTAATCACTCGTGGAAATTTGTTCATAGCGCCAAATTTTCCAGTGGCATGTAAAAAGTCGATAAACACTGTTGGGTGAAGAATCTCAATAGAGATATGCTTTAACGCTGATTCACGTTCTACTGCATAATCATCATTAATTTTACAAAGGGTTTTGTCAATCAATTGGATGACATCTTGTTGATTGACCTTGTCATCGCATCCAATAAACCATTTGTGTGCGAAATGGCCTTCATGCACAAATCCTGCCACCGTAAATTCTTTGATGGTAATATTCATTTTCTTCTGCACCTCATCAATCGCTTTGTTCATATTGTCGACGCTCATATGCTCGCCACAAAGACTTAAAAATTGTTTGGTACGGCCTACGATTACAAACTCGCTGTCTTTCACTGAGGTAAATTTAATGACATCTCCAATCAGATAACGCCATGCGCCGGCGCAGGTTGAAAGTATCACAGCATATTCTTTATCGGCTATAACCTCGTTTATAAGATAGGCTTCCGAATTTGGTATGATTTCGCCTTCATCGGTAAAGTTTTTTTCATTGAATGGAACAAACTCGTAGAAGATTGAATTATTTAGAATTAGTTTGATGCCTGGTGTTCCCGGACGCGATTGGAATCCAAAAGAGCCTTCGGATGCCATATAGGTTTCTATATAGGTGATAGGCTTGGCTAATAGATTTTTGAAGTTTTCTTTATATGGCTCAAACGACACGCCACCATGGATGTACAATGAAAGGTTAGGCCATATATCGTGTATAGTATTGACTTTATGATACTTGATAATTTCTTCAAAAACGATTTGTACCCAAGCCGGCACGCCGCAAACCGTGGCCACATTCCATGTTGGTGCTTTACGTACAATCAACTTGATCCGATCTTCCCAACGTGGACGTTTAGAAATATTTTGACCGGGTTTGTAAAAAAGAAATGATAACCATTTTGGCATATTCTTTGCGCTGATGCCGCTCATATCGCCTTCATAATAATCGCCACGTTCAAACAAGGAAGTAGTGCCGCCTAACATTAGGATTCCTTTGCCAAACACATCGGCTGGCAGATTGAAATTCTGCATTGAATAAAATTGTTTG
>CAIRSV010000198.1 GCA_903881265.1 uncultured Bacteroidota bacterium | reverse complement strand
CATTTCAACCATCGCTAATCAAATCGTCAGGCCTTCTTGCTGGCGAATAGGCTAGCTATTTTTATGTATGTTTGTGCAATAGACCTTGAGTAAAATACTATCTAGTGTTTCATTCAGAGCCGCTAAAAACAGAATAGAAACAAGTGATGAACACACATGAATGGATCCACTGCTGGCAATCATTTTTAAAAGAAAATCCACCACTGCAACTGCAATCGATGGAAATCACACTATCGCTTCCAGACAAATCAATCGCTGAGATTGCAAAGGATGAGATATTTTGGCGATACATCCAATCCTTATTTCCAACACCTGCACAACATATCAACCTGAACAACGGTGGTGTATGTTCCAATCCATTGCATGTCGAACAAGCCTATAAAGATTATTATTCACTACTAAATACCTCTCCCAGCTATTTTACGTGGAAGGTGATGGAAGCTGCACGAGACACGATAAAAAACGGGTTAGCACATTTGTGCAATGCATCACCGGAAGAAATCGCCTTGTTTAGAAATGCAACCGAAGCACTCAATAATGCCATTTTCGGTATACCGCTGAATGCAAATGATGAAGTGGTTGCATGCCGTCAGGATTATATCAAATGCGTATCCTCGTGGAAGCAACGCGAACTAAGGGAGCATATAAAAATTAATTGGGTCGAACTCAACGGATCAGAAAACAACGACCAAATCATTCAAAAATACGTCGCCGCCTTCACACCCGCTACAAAAGTCCTCCATCTCACACATGTCATTAACTGGAACGGACAAGTGCTGCCGATTGAAGCCATCGCTTACGAAGCAAAGAAACGTGACATCGTGGTCGTTCTTGATGCCGCACATAGCTTTGCGGTAGTCGAAACCGATGTTCGTAAAATTGATTGCGATTATATGGGTGTGGCTCTTCATAAATGGCTATCTGGCCCCATTGCTTCGGGTATGCTCTACATAAAAAAAGATCGGATAGCCCACACCTATCCACTCGCTTCCGCTCTCGAACCGCTAGCCGATTCTATTAAAAAATTTGAAGAAATGAGTATTCAGGTTTTACCGAATCTCTTAGCACTTGGCTATGCAATTCAATTTCATTTGCAGTTGACTCGCGACGTGAAGGAAGCTCGACTAACTTATCTGCGACAGCGCTGGACTGATGCCTTGCAAAACCTCGATACAATCACATTCAATGTGCCGCTTAATACCACACAATGCAAGGGCATAGCAAGTTTCCATATCAACGATGAAGACCCTTTGCAGATCGAAAAGAAATTGTTTGAATTATATGGCATCCATGTTGTGGGCTTTATATGGCCTAATCTCAGCGGTATCCGTGTAACACCAAACGTGTATACACCAATTGAAGACATTGATAGCTTTGTACTCGCTATGAAGAAATTAGTGTAAGTGAGCGTATACGATTCTTCAATTTTTGTTCGCGATTCATACTGAAAAATAATCACTATCCTGTTCAAGCACTTGGTATACATTTGCTTGCATAAACTTCAGTTATGTTTCAACAAGCCTACAACCTCGCAAATAGATATACTCAACCTTTTATTATCACGATGCGTTTCTTTGACGGAAGTGTCGACAGTGGACTAGGTTCGTTTGTGATGATTAACAAGGATGGTTGGGCTATGACCGCCGCCCATAATTTCGGCGTGGTATTTTCGCATCAACAACATCAAACCGAAATCAACGCCTATCAAGAAAGTCTGCATAGCATCAATGCAAGTCAGCAACTCAATGAAGACGAAAAAGAAAGTCAACGTAAGGCACTTATCGTAAACCCGAAATGGATCACCAACTACGCTATTTTTTTAGGAGGAAGTCAGGTTAATATCTTTGAAAATTTCATACACGGAGAACACGATATCGCCTTCTTCCGAATTGAAACCTCAGCGATCAACCCGCTCACCATATACCCTAAGATAAAAAACTACCGTACGATTAGTCCAGGTATCAGTTTATGCAAATTGGGATTCCCGTTTGTGGAATTCAACGCTAGCTTCGATACAAATACGAATCATTTTTTCTTGCCTCCAAATTTATTACCGATTCCCTTGTTTCCGATTGAAGGCATGTATACGCGCAATGTTTTCAAGGGCCAATCAGCAGACGGACTAGAGATTCTCTTTTTGGAAACATCTTCACCCGGACTTAAAGGACAAAGCGGTGGCCCTATCTTCGACCGTGATGGTGTCATTTATGCCATTCAATCGCAAAATCTAACCATCCCGCTGGGCTTCACCGGCACAGTGATAATTAATGGAAAAGGCGTTGAAGAAAGTCAGTTTCTTAATTTGGGTATAGGCGTTCATCCTAAAACATTAGAGACCCTGTTGATCAGATACGGCATATCGTATGAAGTAGCAGAATAAGAAATTTCGTTGGACTCTTTAAACGTATGTCTTCGATTAGGCTTTGTAAGCAAAAGTTGACTATACGCTCAATATCTCCGCGATACGCATACCATCCATCGCGGCACTCACAATACCGCCTGCATAACCTGCACCTTCGGCACAAGGATAGAGGTTGGCTATTTGACGATGTTGTAAACTTTCCTTATCACGAGGTATACGCACCGGTGACGAGGTGCGACTTTCAGTAGCTACTACAATGGCTTCATTGGTATAATATCCTTTCATTTTTTTACCAAACTGTTCAAACGCCTTAGCAAGACATTCATAAATTGCTGAAGGAAGTGCCTCAGATAAATTGGCCGACTGCACGCCTCTCGTATACGAGCAAGAAGGAAGTGAAGACGATGTGTTGTTCTGTGAAAAATCAACCATCCGTTGTGCAGGCGCCACATACATTCCACCACCTGCGTTGTACGATTGTTGTTCAACTTGATATTGATAATGCAAGCCTGCTAATGGGGATTCGTCGTGATAATCCTTTTCATCCACACTCACTACCATACCACTATTCGCATACGGATTATTGCGCTTTGAAGGACTCCAACCATTTACCACAACCGTATTAGCTCGTGTCGATGCAGGCGCAATAATGCCACCCGGACACATACAAAAAGAAAAGACACCTCGACCATTCACTTGCTCAACCAAACTATAACTTGCAGGTGGCAAATTGGCATCTCGTAGATCGCAGTGATATTGCACCTGATCGATTAAGGATTGCGGATGTTCAATACGCACACCTAACGCAAAAGGCTTGCTTTCAATCAAGATATTTCTTGCATGCAGTAACTCATAGATATCGTGGGCCGAATGACCTGTGGCAAGGACTACATGCTTAACTGCAACCTTCATTGAATTATTAATGGTGAGCGATGCGACCTTGTTACCGCTAAGCGTTACATCTGTCAAGGTAGAATTAAAATGAATCTCACCACCGCACTCAATAATTTTTTCTCGCATAGCCTCAATGATTTGAGGAAGTTTATTGGTGCCTATATGCGGATGTGCTTCATACAAGATATTCGCATCCGCACCAAAATAATGAAACAAATCGAGTATCCGCTGCACATTACCACGCTTATTACTGCGTGTATACAATTTACCATCGCTGTAAGTGCCGGCACCACCTTCTCCAAAACAATAATTGCTTTCTTCATTAAGAATCCCTTCCTTGTTTAAGATGGCAAGATCTCGTCGTCGATCGCGCACTTTTTTACCACGCTCAAACACAACAGGCTTCATACCCAATTCGATACATTGCAAAGCACAAAACAATCCTGCGGGGCCAGCACCTATGATATGCACTTCGGCCTCTTTGCTCACTTGTTGTGCATTAAAAACTGTAGGCGTTGTCCTATGATCAGGCTCATCGATATATACCCTGACCTTGAAAATAATCTTAATCAATTTGCCTCTTGCATCAATTGATTTCTTTAAAATTTCGTATTCCAAACGAGCACTTCGTTTGATTGAAAGATACTGTTGAATGGCCATCTTCAGATTAGCCATATCATTGGCTTCAGACGGAAGCAATTGAACTTGTATTTCTTTTATCATAAACAGTCAGGTATTTAGCCTAAAATGAAGTCGTAAAGATAAAGGTTCAATGCTTATATTTGATGTCAATGAAGCATTCGTTAAAAAAATATGTGCTACTCCTTCTCTTACTCGGTATAATTATTGGCCTCAATACCAATTGGAATACAATGCCCGCCTTAGGTAAGTTTCTTGATCCGTATCAAGGTTGTTGGCAAAATGCATCCGTGGAAACAGACAAGAAAATCATCTACGATATGAAAGGTCTTTCGCAACCTGTTGAGGTTCGATATGATGAACGACTTGTGCCGCACATTTTTGCGATGAATAATCTTGATGCCATTTTTATACAAGGTTATTTGCACGCAAAATTTAGATTATGGCAAATGGATATGACCACACGATTAGCAAGCGGTCGATTAAGTGAAGTGGCAGGCGAAAAGACCTTGAAGCTAGATCGCGAAATGCGTCGCAAAGGAATGGTCTATGGAGCTGAAAACTCTTTGAAAGTTATGGAAGCCGACCCAGAAAGTAAACAAATACTCGATGCCTACCGCGATGGCGTTAATTCGTTTATCCAACACTTGCATTACAAGACCTACCCGCTTGAATATAAATTAATGGGCTTTGAGCCGGAACTATGGAATAATGTCAAGACGAGCCTAATGATTAAATTTATGGCCGACAAACTCAGCGGCTATACCGAAGATTTCGAATTGACATTGGCAAAAAAACTATTCGGTTCTACCTTCGATATCTTGTATCCCGAGCATCAGGACGAGGAATTTGTAGTCATTCCTTCACAAAGCAAAAAGAGCACAACCACTTCCGATTCCCTCGTATCGTTAGATAACATACATACTTCGTTGCCACTTGCTACGGCATCAAACGACAACCGTGATCGAAATGAACATGCAGGCATTGGTAGCAATAACTGGGCTGTTTCAGGTAGTAAAACAATGAGCGGTAAACCTATGCTTTGCAATGACCCACATCTTCCACTCAACCTACCTGCTATATGGTACGAGAATCAATTGATCACACCAACAATGAATGTGTATGGTGTTTCATTGCCAGGCGCACCACATGTTGTGATAGGCTTTAATGATAGTATAGCCTGGGGTTTTACCAATGGCTATCGTGATGTAAAAGATTTTTATACAATACAATGCAAGGATGCGTCGAAGAAAGAGTATTGGCTCGATGGAAAATACGAACCTTCAACGATCAAGATTGAAACAATCAAAATCAAAGGCAAACCTGATTTCATCGATACTGTCGCCTATACGAAATTAGGTATTGTAATGTATGACCCTTCATTCCCACATAAAGGTTATGAAGGCCAATGTTTTGCCGTGAATTGGATGGCGCATCGCGGAAGCAATGAATTGAAGGCGTTGACCAAGCTAAATCAAAGTAACAATTATACCGACTATGTCAATGCTATTATGGATTTTCATTGTCCGCATCAGAATATTGTCTTTGCGTCGGCAAGCGGTGATATTGCGATGTGGAGTCAGGGTTTATTTATCCATAAGAAAGAGCAACAAGGTCGCTTCATTGAAGATGGCACGGCGATACAGTCTGCCTGGGGCAATGTTCTACCGGCATCCGAAAACCCGCATTGCCTGAATCCTGCACGAGGTTTTGTCATGAGCGCCAATCAAATGAACACAGATAAAGAGTATCCATTTTATTACAACGGCCTCTTTACCGAAGAACGATCAAAGCGTCTGACAAAGTTACTTTCCAACGAAAAAAAATTTACGGTGCAGGATATGATGACGATGCAAAACGATACGTATTGGCAAGATGCATCCGAGATCTTACCCATTTTGATGTCAAATTTAGATAGCGCCAAGCTTACTGCAACACAACAACAATATCTACACGAATTAACCCAATGGAATTATTATACGCCGCCCGAAAGTCATGCGGCTATCTTGTATAGTCTT
>CAIRSV010000197.1 GCA_903881265.1 uncultured Bacteroidota bacterium | reverse complement strand
TCGCTGAACCATGAAAAAGCGGTTCGAGCCGTGGCGAGTGCAAACGGAGCAAACTCCCTCTCTATCGTCATCCCATGCCACCGCATCATCGAAAGTAATGGGGGCTTAGGTGGATATGCGGGTGGAATACCAATAAAGAAACGCCTGCTCGAACTAGAACGAATCGATCATACGTTGAGTGATGACCGGAAATATGATTTCATCGGATCCAAAGACAAAAAATATAACGGTTCCTTTTTCACCGCAGTAAAAACAACCGGAATCTACTGCCTGCCGTCGTGCAGCGCTCGGAAACCCAAGAGAGAAAATGTCGTTTTTTACGATACAAAAGAAGAAGCTATCCTCAATGGCTTCCGAGCCTGCAAAGTGTGTAAACCATAATTCTCATTTCCCAAATACCCCTTTGCCTCAAAAATCAAAACCAAGTCATGGAAATCAGAATGTGGCAACTAAGCAAATTGATAGTAAAATTCAAGCATATAAAGAGAATGCAATTAGAGCGATATAAATTTTAATTTTGTTAAGATTTTTTACTTCGGCTACTTAAAAGATCTAATAAAATACATTAACCTACGATAATAGTTTCGATATGGCGAATAGGGCGAGAAATACAATAATCGTAATATTCTTCGCATCCCTAAATCTTTATGCCCCCTCACATAAAAATTAGCCTTGGATAGAAAAGTGAACTTCCCAGAAGTCTGCAATCATTCCGCTTACAGGGGCCTAATAAATCAGCAAACGGTCGAATGCATCTATTTGAGACGGTTTTGGGAAAGTATAATGATGAAGTAGTAAATGAATGAATATTTTGAGTGCTTGAGGAAGTACGCAGATTTTAGTGGAAGAGCAAGAAGAAAAGAATTTTGGATGTTCACTCTCGTTAATTTCATCATTGTGTTTGCTCTGCTGATTATCGAAAGCAAAGGGTATGTCCGCATCGTTTCTGGGAAAGATCAAAGCATTTTAGCTATGGGATACAGTTTATTTATATCTATTCCAAGTTTGGCCGTCTTTGTGAGGCGACTTCATGATACCAATCGAAGTAGTAGATGTTATTTCATTGGGTGGATTCCGATCATCGGATCGATAATTCTATTACTATACGTTTTGCAAGATAGTGACCCAGGACCTAACCAATACGGTGCAAACCCAAAACGCTAAATTGCGCAAAGCATGAGGTAACCTAACCCTATCGGTCTCATTAATCGCGACAATAATAATCAATCGACGTTAATCCAATACGCCATACTACTATTTCTAGATACTCAAACTTGATTTAACTTACTATCTAATAAATCGAAAAATGAATTCCCGTAGGCATTCCTTGAAAGTATATTTCTCCTCTGAAAAGCGAGGATTCAATTCGATGAAGTATCTGATTAAAAATTTAACCATTAAATACATTCATCTACGTTAATTTAAGTAGTAATCGTTAAGGCACTCATTTTGGAGTTGATATATTATATCAACTCCAATTCTGAGGTATGTGCCCAAGTCATCGCCCACGACCACCACCAAGAAACTTCTTCACCTCTTCCAAACTCAGTTTGCCATTGCCGTCTTCATCGCCACCTTTTATTCGAGACCAAACAATGCCTGCTTCGCTTTGAGTTAAAAGCCCATCACCGTCCTTGTCTAATCGCTTGAAAGTGGCTACCAAGCCTGCTACACCACCTCCTACGCCTGCACCGCTCCCTACTCGGCGACGAATGCCCCCACTACCTTCTCCAGGCTTCTCGCCAGGAACGAGATACTCAATATAACCCAGATGCATTTCATCAAATGTCTGCGATCCCCAACGAACTGTTTTGTTTGGATCGGGATTAGCCGGATTCCTCTCGCTGTTGTCGTACCACGCGGTGAATTTGAGAATGTCTCCCGCTTTTACCGTCTTAGGCTGTTGTAGAGCATAGTTCAGTTGCCAATTAAAGTCATAGTGAGGCACATCCAAAAGCGTTGTGGTCTGTCCTCCTGTCTCTAATTCATACTTGGCGGCTGTAGCTCGAACATGCATGTGAGGCAAAAACGAAAGTAACTGAACGTCAGTTGGTACGCGTAGTTGAGCATCTACACGGTGATTGTCCGCTCCCGGTGGAATCGAAAAGATAAGATTGACAACACTTGCGGTGTGCACTTCACTTTTGGGAGGCTCATTCGCAAAAATGAATCCGATTTTTGTCTGGTCGGTAGTCTCCTGACCGTAAGGAGTGTAATGAATCTGGAAACGGAGAACGGCTCCT
>CAIRSV010000196.1 GCA_903881265.1 uncultured Bacteroidota bacterium | reverse complement strand
CGGCTAAGATCTTTTTCATTTTATATTATTTTTTGTGACTGTAATTTAAGACAAATATAGAGAAGGGCTGAGCCTAATTGCAAATTAAAGGCTACTTAACGCTTGATTAATGTTTAAAATGTCGCGTACCCGTAATCACCATCGCTAACTTATTTTCTTTGCAGTACTGTATCGAATCCTTATCTCGAATACTCCCACCGGGCTGTATAAATGCGGTAATACCATTGGCATGGGCAATCTTCACACAATCATCAAACGGGAAAAATGCATCGGAAGCTAACACGGCACCGGTTAAATCAAAGTTGAATTGCTTCGCTTTTTCAATCGCGTGCTTCAACGCATCGATACGAGACGTTTGTCCGCACCCTTTGCCTAGCAACTGCTTATTCTTGACCAAGGCTATCGCATTTGATTTTAAATGTTTGCAGATAATATTGGCGAAGATGAGGTCTTGGTTTTCATCAGTACTCGATTCTCTGCCGCCCTCTTCAAGCCAAGTGGCATAATTACCGTGATCGCTACCTTGTTCTATCCTGCCATTCAGCAAGCTGCGTGATTGTGTGGCTGATGAAGGATTATGAATTAAGGTCAACAATATCCTATTCTTTTTTTGTTGAAGAATAGTCAGCGCCTCTTGCGTAAAATTAGTCGCGATTAGCACTTCAAAAAAGATATCATTGATGGCCAATGCTGTTGCTTCATCGATTATCCCATTGCAAATAAGCACACCACCGAAAGCACTTTCCGGATCGCTCGACAAGGCTATACGCCAAGCGTCTAATACTGTAGACCTCGAAGCTACACCACAAACATTGGTATGCTTAATAATGGCAAACACGCTGTCCTTACTTCCTTCAAATTCACGAATTAATTGCAAGGCTGCATCCACATCCACCAGATTATTATACGACAGTTCCTTGCCATGCAATTGATTAAAAATGTCATTCAATTTGCCCGTAAAACTTGCTTGCTGATGTGGGTTCTCGCCATAACGAAGCACCGTATTTTCTGTATTGAAATAGTTTGAAATAGCGATATCATAGTTCATCACCACATCAAATGCCTTGGCAGCTAATTGCTTACGCTGAGCCAATGTCGTCTCACCATGCTGAGCATTCAATGTATCGAGTAAAAAGGCGTAATCATCTTTCGAAGCCAACACAGCCACATGGTTGAAATTTTTTGCGGCAGCCCGTATCATAGAGGGCCCACCAATATCTATTTTTTCAATGATTAGCTTTTCTTCATTGGTCGATGCCAATGTTTCTTCGAACGGATACAGATCAACAATCACTAGATCAATTTCAGGAATTTCGAATTCTTTCATTTCCTGCACATCCTGTTCGATTTCACGTCGACCTAATATACCGCCAAATATTTTTGGGTGTAGTGTCTTCACGCGGCCTCCTAAAATAGACGGATAGTTTGTCACAGTTTCAGCCGCCACACAAGGAATACCAAGCGCTTCGATAAATTGTTGTGTTCCACCTGTCGAATATATAGTCACATTGAGTTCGTGGAGTTTTTTTACCAATGAATCCAGACCATCCTTATAAAAAACGGAAATGAGGGCGGAGTTTATTTTCTTGTTCATGAAAAGAGATTGTCTACGTTTGAGGGAAATAAGCCATTAGGCCATATAATTTCGCGCAAAAATAGGCAGTATTTGTTACAATCCAATTTCAAAGGCGCCATCCTCGCATACCACGTGCACTGGAATGCCTATTGCGGAGAATTCGTTCTTAACAGCGGCTGTCGTCCAAAAAGGAATGCTGCTATCTAAAATAATTTGTGCGGTGCTGAAATTTGTTTGGACCCAGGCAACATCAGGTTTAGATTGTTCGCTAAAAATCAAGTAATCAACAGGCATTATTTTTTTACAATGAAAATTAGTCCGTTTTACACGTGCAATAAGCGTCGAACCAAATTGAAACATATCAAGACTCTCCGATTTTCTTATGGCCACAATCGACGTATCGTTTGCATCAATCCCGAAATGTACATAGGATGGCTGTAAGATATACTGTTTTATTGCAACATCTCGGTTCATCGCCTCATCATCGGGAGATAGGTGTTTATTCCCTTGAATAAATTCGATCGATTTTTGTTTGGGTATATTATACACGACAAAGCGCTTTTGTTGCAGGGTTTCAATTTGTTTCCAAGTGCATGAACAAAGAAAGATCAACAAGAAAGCAAGCGCATAAGGGAAAAATGTCGACTTTTTTTTCATTAGCCAAATGCCACTTACACATACAATCACAAAGAGCAATATCATTTGAAAGAAATCAATCTGCAAACCTTTCCAAACTGCAAATGGCAGGCGACTTGCAAACAAGATGCCCTGATTAAGCCAGGTAATCGAATGCGAGATAAGAGTCCCCAATAGCGTTGCAACAGATGGTATACTGCTGAATGCCACAAGGATGATTTCGGCATACAAAATACAAGTGGTTGCCGGAACAGCAAGGAGATTTGTGAATAAGAATAACCAAGGAAACTGATGAAAATAATACACACATAACGGGAACGTTAGAATCTGCGCGGCCAATGTTCCGGCCATAAGCTTCCATACGGCATCAAGCAAGGGATTGGCGATATACAAACGATGATAGATCACACTGTAAAAAATCATCAAACTAAGTACAGCCAAGTACGACAATTGAAAGCCCACATCGCTAATCCAAAACGGATTAATGCACAACAAGCAAAACGCTGATGCTGCCAAATTATTGAACCCTGAAATATCGCGGTCTAGCATTTCGCCGATACCTAAGAGACTAAACATAATAGCGGCTCGAGTGACCGAAGGCGGCAGGCCTGTGATGCCCGCAAACAGCCACATACATGCAATAGCGATACCCAATGACAATATCCGTTTTCGCTTCATCCAAGGTATAAGAAACAACAACCACCGTATACTCATATAAATCATCGCCATATGCATACCTGATATAGCGATGATATGCACAATACCCGTGTTTGAGTAAGCCTGCCAAACCGACGGATCAATGTCGCTGCGATAGCCTATGAGCAAAGCCTCGGCGATACCCAATGAGGTACTGTCGTGGATGTAACGTTTCAATTGAGTGCGTGTCACAGCGCCCATATGACCAAAAAAAGTATGCCAATCAGACTGTTGAGGTACGGAAGGTTTCCAATCATTCGCATTAAGAAAAGCGGATTGAAAAATATGCTTATTGGCACAATAGCCTGCATAATCAAATTCACCCGGATTGCCATTCGATTTGATATCGTTAAACTTGTTTCTGATAAGCACCTGATCGCCTTCTTGTAGACGTGCCGATTGACTTGATTTTTTGAAATAGACCAATGCCGGTCCTGTTGTTTGAATAACGTTTGTATGTCCTACTAGCTGAATAACTTCTACACTTGCCTTCCAGGTTTTTGCTTTTTCCTGCGGCGATTCTGTTAATCTTACCACGGCAAAATCGAATTGTCTACATCGATGTTTATACCACGCCGATGAGGATGACATCGTATTGATACTACATAACAAGTAGGCTGACGACACGAGCATCCCTTGTATGAAAATCCCTTTTAAGAACGCTAGTCTGACTCTATTAAAATCACTCAAAAAAGAAAAGACACCGACTGCAATACTAAACAACAGAGCACATAGCGCTGAAGGCCACCATAACGAAGAAGGGAAAAATAGAAAGAAACAAATACCAACGATGAAGGGTAATAAGATTCGTAAAAAAGGAGCCTCTTTCCAAAACGTATTCATTACCCCATAGTTTATTTCATAATAAAGACTTGGCCTCTAGGATTAAAAAAGCGTCGAAGCGAATCAACCAATTTGGTCGTATCGTTGGATGACGCATTAATGACGACAAAAAAACGTCCATTATTACTGACAACCGATGCATCATTACCATATTTTTTCAACTTCGTTGCTTTTCCATTGGCACCTGCTTCATTTTCGAATGAAAGGATCGCTACTTTATAGAAAGAGGCCGCTTGTGGAGTTGTTTGCGCAGCGCTATTCGAAGCCGCTTGCATTGCAGTATCAGTGGCAGCGTTTGTTGAATCGGCACGATGTAAACTATCAGGCACTATGGTGGTGGCCAATGTATCCACCTGAACAGGAGCCGGCTCTGGAATAGTGGCTTCTACTGGGGTTACATCTTTATTTTTTTGATAATAGTCATATCCAAAATATGCGCCGACAGCGAGCAACACAACAAGAACAATAGGCACTGCAATTTTCAATATAGGAATATCTCGTTGTGTTCTAGCAGGAGGGTAACTATAATCAGGTTTATTGGCAGGCGTTTCTGGGGCTTTCAATTTCTCCACCAAAGGTGCAAGAGGTGCTGGCTCAACCCCCATATCTAAATCATCGGATTGATGAAATATAATTTTGTTGTTAGACAGACTGAAACGACCTAAAAATTCAATGTCATATTTTCCTGACTTCGCCAATTCCTCTTTGACATTTTTACAATACTCCTTAATATTATTCGAGGCGTTACTGATGCTCACATTTTCAGCTGTGGCAATGAACGAAGCAAACGTATCATCGATGCTTCCTACCGGTGTAAATGTAATCTTATAAACAGGCGCAGAAATTGTTTCACTCGACGCATTCGCCTGGGCTCCTTCTTTCTTCAAATCAAATACACCTAAGCCTGGCAGGCTGCAATATTTATTCTTTAACAGAAACTTTCCGATGTATTTATTGATGTCCATTTGTCTTTACTTGTTGGGGAATTGTGATTGTAAATGTAGCATCTTTCATGTGATGAAAAAATTATTGTTTGCCGAATAGGACAGACGCTCTTATCCAATTATTCTGAAGCATCTATAAACACGGGCTTGTTACCCAAATTCCCAAATCTTTTAGTAAAATACCGACCAAAAAGCCAACCGATGACAATTCCCAATAAGGCCCCGCCTAAAATATCGCTTGGATAATGAACGCAGACATAAAGTTGCGCATAACATACTAATAGCGCCCACAAAAGCACCAAGGGGCGTACAATCCTGAAACGGTGTTGAAGGGTTGTGATCATAAAGCATGCAAACCCGAAGTGATTTGTTGCATGACTTGATGGAAAACTAAAACCACTGCCACACGCAATGAGTTGCCGAATAGAAAAAGGAAGCATCTCGTTATTACAGGGACGTAATCGGTGAAACATAGGCTTTACGATACTCGCACTGATAAAATCGCAAAACACAAACGTCACAAGAAAAAAAAGACACCATACCATTCCTTGCTTACCGTAATTCTTCCACATAAAGACAAGCAAAAATAAATAGATAGGCGACCAAAAATAGGGATTCCTAAAAAAAGGAATAACCTGATCGAGCCATGCATTACCACCGCTGACATGTATGCCATGTAAAATGCTCTCATCGATATGTTGGATAATTTCAACCATGCTATTTTTTAAATACTAGTATCATCCTTGTTGACGTTTCGGGATCATAGGGCGACAGCTGATAATTACCGAAGGTTTCAAGCAGTGTCAGTCCGGCTGCGCTAAATATCTCATTCATTTCTTCGAGTGTAAAACTATTCAATGATTCCTCAAAACAGGATTGTTTGCCCTGATCATCAATTGTAATTTTCTTGACAAATCGTTGTGCAGTATACGAACGATTGATAGTAAACGTAACATCGCCGACTTCAATCACTTCATCACGTTTCGAATCAATACTGCGGATTGCATCGTTTCGGTTTACAAAATCAACCAATACCAAGCCGTCTTTTTTAACCGCATGAAACATACTTTGCGCCGCAAGCAAGTTATCGTGCGCTGAGTTGAAATAGCCGAAACTTGTAAACAGGTTACATACGATATCAAAATAATTTGCACGAAACGTATGTCTCATATCATGGACATAGAAATGAAGTTTGTCTTGTTCAAATTGACTAGCATGTTCGATACTATTCATCGACAAATCAACACCGGTCACATCGAGACCGTGCGCAGCGAAGGCAATCGAATGGCGCCCTTTTCCGCAAGCCAAATCAAGAAGGACAGTTTCTGTTCCAAGATGAAAATGGCGTACGATGGTATCAACAAATTCCTTGGCTTCAACATCACTTCTATTTTTGTATAACAGATGATAATACGGCGAATCAAACCAATCTTCAAACCAATCCTTCATGCGTGTCTTTAATTTGTGCAAATGTACTCTTAGTACCAATATGAAAGGTGAAATGGCAATACGAATTAAGGTAATGATGCAGGCAACGCATAATCGTCCAAACGCCAATATCTACCTGACTTTCATCGCCACACTATCATTGACAATGAGCTACCTGCGCACAATTCCAAAGGCTCAGACTAATATTTTTTGTACATTTGCCCACATTAAAATCAGAAGTTTTGGCATTAATAAAATCTATTTCAGGCATCAGAGGAACCATTGGCGGCAAAGCAGACGAAGCCTTAACCCCAATCGATATTGTAAAATATAGTGCGGCTTTCGGAAGTTGGGTGGTTGAAAAAACAAAAAATCCGAAGATTGTAATAGGTCGCGATGCAAGAATCAGCGGCGAAATAGTTAGCAATCTAGTCGTCAATACGCTACAATCCTTAGGGATTCAAGTAATCGACTTGGGCCTTAGTACCACACCGACAGTTGAAATGGCGGTAAAAATGGAAGCAGCAGGCGGCGGTATCATTATCACTGCCAGTCATAATCCACGCGAATGGAATGCATTAAAATTACTCAACCACGACGGTGAATTTATTTCTAGCACAGATGGCGAACAGGTCTTAACGAAAGGCAATCAAGCTGATTTTGTGTTTGCTGATGTTACCAAACTTGGATCGGTAAGCCACGATGATAGCTATAAAGAAAAACATGTGGATGCTATCTTGCAACATCCGCTTGTAGACAAAGTAGCCATTGAAAAAAAGAACTTCCACATTGTCGTCGACGGCATCAATAGCACAGGAGCAACGTTTGTTCCCTATTTATTGGAACAATTGGGTGTTACTCGAATCGACGTCATCAATGCCGACGTGAATGGCAAATTCAATCATAATCCTGAACCACTTCCTGAAAACCTGAATGAAATTTCAAACACGGTAGTCAAACGAAAAGCCGATTTGGGTATTGTGGTAGACCCAGATGTTGACCGTCTTTGTTTTGTGTGTGAAGATGGTTCGATGTTCGGCGAAGAATACAGTTTGGTTGCCATTGCAGATTATATTTTATCGAACAACAAAGGCAATACCGTTTCGAATATGTCGAGTACCCGAGCGCTGAAAGATATTACCGTCAAGCATGGTGGTGAGTATTTTGCAAGTGCAGTCGGCGAAGTAAATGTCGTTAAGAAAATGAAAGAGGTGAACGCTGTTATCGGCGGCGAAGGCAATGGCGGTATCATAGTACCTGAGCTACATTACGGCAGGGACGCATTGATTGGTATTGCATTATTTCTGACACACCTTGCTAAATTCGGCAAACCGGTTTCTGACCTTCGTCGCACCTATCCGGATTATTATATGTCTAAAAATAAAATTGAACTCGACAAGGAGATCGATATCAAGAAAATATTTGCTGGCATTAAAGAAAAATACAAGAACCAACCTATCAATACGGAAGATGGCTTGAAAATTGATTTCGATTCGGAATGGGTTCATCTGCGCACATCCAATACAGAGCCTATCATTCGTATTTATGCTGAAAGCACCTCTGAAAATACAGCCAATAATATCGCGAAGAAACTGATGATGGATATCAGCGAATTAATGAGAGGATAAAACAAGACGCAGTATAAAATCTGCATATACTCTTACAGCTCAGATTCTCATTCACATTACAATCTGACAGCCCACTGATATTGCCTCCACAGAACGCTAAAAAAAAGTAAATAGCATTATTTAAAAAAAATAGTTGCATTTGTATGATACTCACCTTATTTTTAGAGTTTAGAACAAAAGGACGATTATGTTAAAACGAATACTCGTATGCGCATTATTGGCATTGATGGCGATACCATCTGAAGCCCAATACATGAGAGCGAAATTAAAGAAGAGAACTGCAGAGGCTGCTGTGTACGGAAATTTGGGCTATTATGGCAACCCACATTGGGGAGCAGGCGCTAATATCCAATACCTTCACGGAATAGGCCGTAAACGTCAATGGCTTAGTATTGGTGGCGG
>CAIRSV010000195.1 GCA_903881265.1 uncultured Bacteroidota bacterium | reverse complement strand
GAAAAAGTGCCTTACGTATCTCTGCACTATTTCTTTTAGCGGTGCATTGGTAACTAGCTTCGACTGTTCAATAGATTGATATGGTCCAAATTGACCTATGATGTTGACGTAGTAAAAACGGAAATAAAAAAAACAACTCGTTGATTACTTGAATCAAGTTGATTAGAGTGGGTGAGGTTCCTTCGGAATCAAATTCTTATCTTCGCCGGAATATGATAAAATACAATACCAAAGACTGGTTTACGTTCATTTTTAGGATTCATAAAGGCGATACTATTCGTATCCTATTCCCCTTAATGCTCGCGATTGCAGCGTATACGGGATTTGTCGTCTTTGCCGGCATGCATTTTCTTAATTTAGATGAAAGCAGTCACCTTAAAAATATCACATTGATGCATGTGGTGTTAGGAGGCGTTATTTCCTTGCTCTTGGTTTTTAGAACAAATTCGGCGTATGATAGATGGTGGGAGGGTCGCAGGCAGTGGGGTGATTTGACGAACAATGCACGAAATCTGGCGTTTAAATTAAACGCCTTTCTGCCCTTGACACTTCACGAAGACCGAGTCTTTTTCCGTACGATTATACCGGCGTATGCGTTTGCATTGCGCAACCATCTGTTGTCTGGAGAGGCTGACTATGAGCTTTTTGACAGACAAGTAGGTAGCAACTTAATTGATAAAATTGACAAGGAAAAGCATTTGCCAAATCAGCTGGCCAACCTGATCTATGAGCATGTCGCAAAACTTCATCAGCAAGGTGTCATCAGCGATACGCACCTCTATTTATTAAATGATGAACTGAGGGCCTTTGCCAATGTTTGCGGTGCCTGCGAACGTATTAAGAATACGCCAATTCCGTTTTCATACAGTGTATTCATAAAGAAATTTATATTCGGATATGTCATGACGCTGCCTTTCGGTTACATGTTCACACTAGGGTATCTATCAATTCCTATCGTGGTGTTTATTTTTTATGTCTTAGCTAGTCTCGAATTGATTGCCGAAGAAATTGAGGATCCTTTTGGCGGCGACAGCAATGATTTGCCTACAGATAGGATGGCGATGAATATTCATCATAACGTTTCGGATATTTTTAGATAGACATTGATTTTTTTTACTCATTGGAAGGTATTGCCATCGTGTAACCCACAACTGACAACTGACATCGCGAATCGTAGAATATTGACGTCATACTTTGTAGCCTCAAAAAATCGAATTACATTTGTTGATACACTTTAGGTACTAAAATTTATGAAGCAACTCTTTCTTATACTTTCGCTGAGCCTTTTATTTATTGCTTGTAAACGCAAAGGTGAGCCTGTGCCAATGATTTGCACTGAATCAGCTATTTCTGTAGGCGATCTGGTGACGATTCATCTCAACGATACGTTGCCACTGGTTAATTGTTCTAAACATTATACCAAACAACGTTGGGTAATGCCGGGCGGAGGTAGTAGCAATGATCCAACCGTCTATTTTATTCCAACGGGATTAGATACCGTTACAGTTCGCCTTTTTGTCAGTAATGATGGCTTTGTGAATGAGTATGAAGCCATCAAACGAGTGGTCGTTCTTCCTTAATCAGTCTAATCACTTCTTATCTTATACATTTCCTTACATACAATCAAACTGTTTGGCTATCACGGCTTTTATGAAGAGGAGCGTATTCTTGGTAATTACTTTATCCTTAACGTAAAAGTGGGTATTCCCTCAGATAAAGAAATAATAGTATTGGAGAATTCAGTCAATTATGAAGGATTATTGCATATCGTAAGAGGTCAATTTGAGCAGACAAGGCCTCTGTTAGAGGAATTAGTGCAATCAATAGCCGCTGCTATCAAGGCAACTTATCCGCACATTGAATATGTTTGGGTGTCTGCCAAAAAAAATAACCCGCCTTTGGGTTATGAAATTGAGAGCAGCGAAGTGAGTATCGAGCAGTGTTACAACATAGGTTAAGCGGTGGCTTCGTCTACAATTCCTTGCATATCAATGCCACTATGACTTTCATCGTAAATGCATTCGCCATTTTTGATGAGTAAAATCTGAGGGGATTCGTGATGTACTGAAAACTTTTCTGACAATAGAGTAGAAAGAGGCCTATAGTTTAGCAAATCAAGATAATAAAAATCAATGCCTTCAGGGGCCAAGTCTCTTTCCAAACGTCCTTTAGCCATATGACTAATAGAACAGCGTGTGCTGTGTTTGAAAATAGCCACAGGTTTCAGAAAACTTTCCTGGATAATTTGATCTATTTGTTCAGAACCGGAGAGTGTTTTCCATTCCATAGCGAAGCTTGATTTATAATCCGAATAATTTAGAGATTGACATATGGTTAGGGCAGCCGTACTTTTTTTGAGATGCACATGAGCTGAATAGGATGACTACCAAGGAAGCAGACAAAATAATTTTGAATGTATTCTTTTTCATTCTTGTTAATATTTTTATAGATATATCTTTGCAAATGTAGATTATTTATTCAGAAATAAAATCAAGAAATTCAATGACCAATATTTTGGTGTTCGGTGCTGGAAAGTCATCATCATATCTTATAAAATACTTGTTAGATTGTTCCTTAAAGCAATTTTGGCAGGTTACGGTGGCCGATTCAAACCTGAACGCAGCCCTGGCTAAAATCGGAGACCATTCATTCGGAAGAGCCGTGCAATTGGATATTCACGAAGACTTACTCAGAAAAAGACAAATAGGGCAAGCCGATTTAGTCATTTCCTTACTTCCACCTTCGCTTCATTTTATTGTGGCAAAAGATTGCATTGAACTTCGCAAAAATTTAATTACGGCGTCCTACCTGTCTGAGGAAATAAAAAGTTTACATATTGATGCCCGCAATGCAGGTTTATTGTTTATGAATGAAATAGGGCTTGATCCAGGCATCGACCATATGAGCGCGATGAAGATTATTGATGAGATCGAACGACTTGGTGCCGATATATCTTCTTTTAAATCATATTGCGGCGGATTAGTAGCTCCTGAAAGCGATAACAATCCTTGGCATTACAAGATATCGTGGAATGCAAGGAATATTTTAAATGCGGGAAAGTCTGGAGCCCATTTTATGGATAACGGCATTGAGAAGAAATTCGATTATTCGGATTTATTCAATCAGTACGAATTGATTAAAGTGCCTGGCTTGGGTAATTTGGCAGCGTATGCCAATAGAGATAGTTTGAATTACAGAAATTATTACGGTCTTGAGCAGGTTAAAACGATGCTCAGAGCGACATTTCGTTATGAAGAATTTTGTTTGGGATGGAATACGATTATTCAGTTGGGACTGACAACAGAGGATATGAAATTTACCGATGCAGGATTAACCTACTACGATTGGTTTATGTATGCTACAAAGGCTGTCGAAGGAAACAATCCCTCTGACAAAATAAGAAACATTACCCCAAAGGAAAAAGATCTTGTCATAAATCTGATCGATTGGCTCGGTTTGTTTAACAACGACAAGATTAATCTAGCAGGAGAGATGAGTAGCGCCGATATTCTACTTCAGCGTATGGAAGAAAAATGGAAGATCGAAGACTATGATAAAGATATGGTTGTTATGCGGCATGAATTTGATTATGCGAGAAAAAATATAGAAACACGTTTATCAAGTACCTTGATCGTAAAAGGCGAAGATAAAACGTATACCGCAATGGCTAAAACTGTAGGCCTTCCTATGGCAATATTTGCCAAGCTGTTATTGACAGGTAAGATAAAAAATCTTGTTGGAGTGCAAATTCCAATTATGAAAGAAGTGTACAAACCTGTGTTGAAAGAACTAGCTACTTTTGGAATTGAGTTTTCTGAAGAGTATTACGCATAGCGAATAGTTATGCCTCATTGTAAAAAGACAGCCAACCGCACATTTTAGCACATTTGGTTTTGCCCGACACGACAGCCGACCCTTCGCAAAACCAAAAGAGCTAAAATTTTCCCAACGCACCCAGACTGTGAATAAATTGACGACTAATAAAAGACAACGGAAGAATTATTTTGGTTACATTTGACAAATATTGACAAATCAAACTTTGTACAATGAATTCACTAGGAGAAAAAATAAGGACAATAAGAGAATCGAAGAGTTTACTACTTCGACAGGTTGCTGCTCATCTCGAAATGGACACCGCTTTAATTAGTAAAATTGAACGAGGCGAAAGACGACTGACCAGAGAACAAGTAATTAAACTTGCTAAATTTTACAACGCGACAGAGGAAGAACTTTTAACCCTTTGGCTAAGTGACAAGCTTCTAGACACAATTGAAAACGACCCATTTGCAATGCAAGGATTAAACAAGGCAAAAACCATTTTAAAAACATTAATATGAAAATCGGAATAGCAAAACCATTTTTAAAATGGGCAGGAGGAAAAACCCAACTAATTAATGAAATTGAAAGATCGTTGCCTTTTGAAATCACTAACAAAAAATTCACATACGTTGAACCATTTGTTGGTAGCGGTGCAATTTTATTTTGGATGCTTGACAATTTTCCAAAACTGGAAAAAGCTGTTATTAACGACATAAACGCTGATTTGATTAATACATATAGAATCATAGCTTCAAAGCCAAAAGAACTTATTTCTATACTTCAAATTCTTCAAAATGAATATCACAATCTTGACGGAAAAGATGAAGAAAAAAAGGAATACTATTACAAAAAAAGAGAATTGTACAACACAAGAAAAGAAGAACAAAGCGGACAAGCCGCTTTGTTTATTTTCCTCAACCGTACTTGTTTTAACGGTTTATACAGAGTAAATAAAAGTAATGGCTATAATGTGCCAATGGGCAGTTATAAGAAACCAACTATCTGTGACGAGCAAAATATTTTAGCTGTAAGTGATGCATTGCAAAAAGTTGAAATACTTTGTGGCGATTATGAAGAGACATTAAAAGAAGCAACAACTAATTCCTTTTTCTATTTCGATCCGCCATACAAACCTTTGAGTAATACTTCTAGTTTTAATTCCTACGCAAAAGATGAATTCAATGATGAAGAACAAATAAGGCTTAGAAATTTTTGCTCAAAACTTGAAAAGCAAGGTCACAAATGGATGTTAAGTAATTCAGACGTGAAAGGGAAAGACACAAACGACAATTTCTTTGATGAAATCTATTCAGAATTTTCTATTTCAAGAGTAAAAGCAAGAAGAAGTATAAATGCAAATCCTGAAAAAAGAGGAGAATTAAATGAACTACTAATTACAAACTATAACTATGAACAAGCTTTGCAACCTGCTTAACCTGCAAAATGAAGATTTGCTTTTCGATAAAATAACGCAAAGCTTTAAAGAAAAAATAACACGTTGGGATTACTTTGTAAACTGGGAAAAAGTTATAATCAATGTCAAAATGTTTGAAAAAGAATTAAACATTTTGAATTATCTAATTGGCAAAGACAATTTAGAAAAAGAAGCATTTGATTTATTTAAAAAATATCCAGATGCTATTAAAGCAATTCCAACTTTATTGGCCGTAAGAGAAGGGGTAATAGACGTGCTTATCGATTCAAAAAACTTTAAGTATAAAAATCTAAACTTTTTTCATTTTGAATATACAGATTCAGAGATCAATGATATCGTAGAATTTGTAATTAAAACTGGTTTTGGAGATTTGATTTTGAATAAGCAAATCAAAAACTTTGTTGATTATGCAACAGGTGTAGAAGTAGGTTTAGATAGTAATGGCAGAAAGAACAGAGGTGGAACATTAATGGAGAGCCTCGTTGAAGAATTTGTATCTGATACCTGCCAAAACTTAGGCCTGCAATATATGGCTCAAGCAAATGCAAAAAAGATAAAAGCTGAGTGGAATATTGATATTGTTGTAGATAAATCATCAAGAAATTTAGATTTTGCAATTAATAAAAAAGGGAAACTATTTTTTATTGAATGTAATTTTTATGGCGGTGGTGGGTCAAAACTCAAATCAACGGCTACAGAATATATTGAAATGAATCGTTATTGGAATAAGCAAAGCATTGAATTCATTTGGATAACCGATGGTGCGGGCTGGAAGTCAACTTTAAAGCCTTTAAGGGAATATTTTGATAAGGCCGATTATTTGTTGAATTT
>CAIRSV010000194.1 GCA_903881265.1 uncultured Bacteroidota bacterium | reverse complement strand
TTATATTGAAATGATCCGTGATACGAAGCAAAAGCAATTCGACATTAAACAAGAAGTATGGTTTGCAGAATTGGCGTGGGATATTATTCGTTCGTTTTATGAAAAACAACAAGTTGGTTTCAAAGGCATCCCTAAATTTCCAACTGTAAAACGCGACCTAGCATTGATACTCGACAAGCATATTCATTTTCAGGACGTGCAAAAAACAGTGAAGCAGGCTAAGAGTAAATTACTGCAGCATGTCAATTTGTTTGATGTATTTGAAAGTGAGAAACTAGGCACTGATAAAAAATCATACGCAATCAATCTTTCATTTTATGATGCTGAAAAAACATTGACCGATGTTGAAGTAGAAACAGATATGAAGTTGATCATCGAGTCGTTAGAGACCAAATTAGGAGCCACGATTCGAAATTAAAACCTATAAAAGAGCATCTGCTCTCCTAACATTTATAATTCAATTACACAATATTAATATGGCCTTATCCGAACAAGAAATTATCCGCAGAGAAAAACTCGCACATCTCAAATCTATTGGCATTAATCCCTACCCCGCGCCATTGTTTCCTGTTACGCATTACAGCGAATCAGTGAAAATACAATATGCAGAAGGCAATAATGAATCGTTTGACGTCACCGTAGCCGGTCGTATCCTCAGTATTAACGACAAGGGCAAAGTGTTTTTTATTAAGATACAAGATGCCGAAGGATTAATTCAATTGTATGTGAAGCGTGATGATATTTGTCCGGATGAGGATAAGATGTTTTTTGATGAAGTTGTTAAGAAAGCTGACTTAGGTGATATTATCGGATGCTCAGGTTATATGTTTACCACTAAAACCGGCGAGATTAGTATACATGCCAAGGAAATTACTTTATTGGCAAAAAGTCTTAAACCGCTACCGATTGTAAAGCGTGATGAAGATGGGAATGTGTTTGATGAGGTTACAGATCCTGAATTCCGTTATCGTCAACGTTATGCCGATCTCATTATCAATCCATCAGTGAAGGTAAACTTCGTCAAGCGAACTAAGATGATGAATTGTATCCGTGAATTTTTGAACGAGCAAAATGCCCTTGAGGTGGACACACCTGTGTTGCAGAATATTCCGGGTGGTGCAGCAGCACGACCGTTTACAACGCATCACAACGCATTAGATGTGCCCTTTTATTTGCGCATCGCCAATGAACTTTATCTTAAGCGCCTGATCGTCGGTGGTTTTGATTTTGTGTATGAGTTCAGTCGTAATTTCAGAAACGAAGGCATGGATCGGACGCATAATCCTGAGTTTACAGTGCTTGAATTTTATGTGGCCTACAAAGATTATATCTGGTTGATGGATACTACTGAAACCTTATTGGAGCGAGTTGCATTAGCCACAAACGGCACGACTAAATTTGAAGCTTGGGGCAACGAAATCGAATTCAAGGCGCCGTATAAGCGTATTAGTATGTATGATGCGATTAAAGAACATACCGGTTTTGATATTAGCTTGATGAACGAAGATGCAATCCGTGAGGTATGCAATAAGCTAGGCATTCATGTCGAACCAAGTATGGGTCGTGGCAAATTGATTGATGAGATTTTTGGCAGCCAATGTGAATCGCATTATGTGCAACCAACCTTCATCATCGATTATCCTGTTGATATGAGTCCGCTCACAAAGAAACACCGTAGCAAAGAAGGTTTGGTAGAGCGATTTGAATTAATCATAAACGGAAAGGAAATCGCCAATGCATATACCGAGTTAAACGATCCTATTGATCAGCGTGAACGTTTTGAAGAGCAAGTAAAACTGATGGAACGTGGCGATGATGAAGCCATGTTTATTGATCATGATTTTCTGCGTGCCTTAGAATATGGTATGCCTCCAACAGCAGGTATCGGCATCGGTATCGATCGTTTGGCTATGCTTATGACTAATCAATCAAGTATTCAGGATGTGTTATTATTCCCTCAGATGAAACCCGAGAAACTGGGATAGTATAATGGGTCAGATTTTTGCGCCATCAATGATTAAGAAGGTACTTCCATTTTTGGTGTTCATGACTCAATTCGTTTATGGACAAAAAAAAGAGCACACCTCTTTTTTACTTGCGTCCGATACACTCAATACACAACGTTTGAAGAGTGTTTGTATTGGTCAAGGTGCACTCTGGGTCGGCAGTATGGTTGCGTTAAATCAAGCATGGTATGCCCATTATCCTCGATCATCGTTTCATTTCTTTAATGACAACCACGAATGGAATCAGATAGATAAAGTTGGCCATTCTTGGAGTGCGTATTGGGGCACGCAATTCAGTTCGAGTCTTTTCAGATGGTCGGGAATGCCTCGACGCAAAGCTGCTATATACGGTGCAGGCATGGGAATAGCCTATGAAGGCGTCATCGAAATTCTTGATGGGTTTAGTACAAAATGGGGTTTCAGTTTGGGCGATATGGCTGCCAACACAAGTGGCTCATTATTGTATGCGACACAAGAATATGCCTGGGGTGAGCAGCGAATCGAATTCAAATTTTCAACCCACCGGTATCAGTATCCAATTAATGACTTGCAGGCTAGAGCCGACAATCTATTTGGCTCATCATCTATGGAACGAATCTTGAAAGATTATAATGCACAGACATATTGGTTAAGCGCTAATATATGGTCATTTGCAAAAAGCAGCAAGTTCCCGAAATGGCTCAATATCTCAGTTGGTTATGGTGCAGAAGGTTTGTATGGTGGCTTTGATAACATACAACGTGATGATCAACATCAAGTTGAGATGCATGCAAATGGGCAACCAGTATTCGACCGAAGAGATATCGTTCGAACGCGCCAATTTTATTTGGCACCAGATATTGATGTCAGTAAAATTGAAATCAGAGGACGCCGATTAAAATTACTGAAAGCGTTAAACGGATTAAAACTAAAATTTCCAATGCCTGCGCTCGAATTAAACAATCAAGGACGTATGACGTTTCACAGGTTGTATTTTTAAGTTGTATTACTTTTTACCGAACACCTTAATGCCGTTAATATAGGTCGCCAATACCTTCGCATTATAAATACGACTAGCTTCAGCATGCATCAGGTCGGTGTCGAGTATAACAAAATCGGCTAACTTTCCAGGCTCTAAACTCCCCTTCTCTTTTTCTTCAAACACCGACTTCGCCGCCCATATTGTCATACCCCGAAGGGCTTCTTCGCGTGTCAATGCATTTTCCATTTGGAATCCAGCCTCTGGAAAATTTGTTTTATCCTTTCTAAACACTGCTGCATAGAATGTGTAGATCGGATTCAAATGTTCAACAGGAAAATCTGTCCCAAGCGGCATCCATTTATTTTGCGTTAATAATTTTTTGTACGCATAGGCTTCATTCATTCGATCTTCCCCTAATCGATCCTCTGCCCAATACATATCACTCGTGGCATGTGTAGGTTGCACCGACGGAATGATCCCATAATCGCCAAATAAATGCATATCACTTGTATGAACAACCTGCGCGTGTTCTATTCGCCATCGTCTGTCATTCGAACTTTTTAATGCATTTGCATAAAGTGCCAATACGTTTCGGTTTGCTGAATCGCCGATAGCATGCACACAAAGCTGATAGGGTGATTGTATCACGTCGGCAATGATGTGTTTTAATTGCATGTTGCTTGTGAGCATAGTACCCATATGATGTGGCCTATCGCTATACTCTTTTAACAGGCAGGCACCCCGCGACCCCAATGAACCATCTGCATACACCTTAAACCCTGCCACATGCAGATCATCGGTTTGCAATGGCGCTTTTGTGAGATATGCGTTCATACAATTACTATCCGCATTCAACATAAACGTCGAACGTAGTTGCAACTGTTTATTTTGATAGATTTGTTTCATCCAATCAATCACTTCTTTTTTCACACCGCATTCGACGATACTCGTTAAACCAAGTTCCAAAAATTCACGCTGCGCTGACACGATAGTATGCATTGCTTCTTTTGCAGTCAATACGGGCAAAAACGGCCTAACCAAGTTGATTGCATTATCGGTGAGTATGCCCGTCAGTTTACCATCCTTTCGTATCAATTCTCCGCCGCTAATTGTTGTTGTTTCCTTAATACCGCATAGATCAAGCGCCTTTTGATTTAATAAGACCGCGTGTCCATCAACGCGCAACAGAAACACCGGCTTATCAGGAAATAGCTGATCGAGTGTATCTTTCATTGGAAAGCGTTTATCAACCCAATCGTTCTGATCCCACCCAGTTCCTTCTAGCCACGTTCTGTCGTTTGAATGTGCAAAAGCAACAACCTTTTTCACGATCTCATTGAATGATTTCGTGCCGAATAATTTCAACTTATAGGAATCCATCGCATAACCTGTAAAGTGACAATGCGCATCGATAAAACCAGGATAAATAAATGCCCCCTTCATATCCATTGTATTGATCGCGCTATATTGTTGCAGCAGTGAATCTCCTCCGATTGCCAACAAACGACCTTGATGAACAACCATCGTATTCGCCACATCAAATTTTTCATTCACGCTATAGATCCGAGCCTTGTGAATAATCAAATCAACCTGTTTCTTTGATGAACAAGAAAACAGAAAAAGTGAGACGAGACAAAGTAAATGCCGAAGATTCATTCTGCATATTTACAACCTGATTTACTTTTCACATAATTTATATTGAACGTGTTTGCCTCATGGCGCTGATTACACTAAGGCTTTTACCATTGATATTCCTTATCCTCTATCAGAAAATTTCGTATAATAGGACAGCTTTATACAATGATTTTAAAGATTACAATTCAACAAAAGCTTTTGCAGCATTGACATACAGCAAATGGGCCACTCTTTTTTAGCATGGATAGGATACTACGCTGAGTTATCGCTGGAGTGATAACAAGGCATAAAACGTAAAGAATTATTTGTCTGTTTGCGTAGATTTCTTTTCTTTGAGGAAATGGGATTTCTGCTTTCAACGTCCACGAATGCATTCCTATTTTTTCATACGCTAACTGGCTTACTTAACACACATGAACACACTTAAAAAAACAGAAAAGCAAATCGGTATTATTGGTTCAGGCTTTGCCGGACTTGCCGCATCGGCCTTGCTTGCATCGAAAGGACATACAGTGAATGTGTTTGAAAAAAACAAACAGATTGGTGGAAGGGCTCGCCATTTTGAAGAAAACGGGTTTATGTTTGATATGGGACCAAGTTGGTATTGGATGCCCGATGTATTTGAACATTATTACAATAGTATGGGGTATTCGACGAGCGACTTTTATCAACTTGTCAAACTTGACCCTGGATTCAAAGTGATATTTAGTGCTACCGAATCATTTGATATACCTGAAGATTTTGACAGTCTGTGTGCATTGTTCGAATCAATTGAAAAAGGAAGCGCTGCCAAATTAAAATCCTTTCTTCTGCAGGCTGAATACAAATACAACACAGGCATGACAGAACTTGTCTATCGCCCTGCCCATTCCATCAAGGAATTTATGAGTATAAAATTGCTGTTAGATGCGTTGAAATTACAAGTCTTTTCTTCCTTCAGTGAGCACGTTAAAAAATATTTCAAGGATCCTAGATTAAAGGCTATCATTGAATTCCCCGTGTTGTTTTTAGGTGCGATGCCAAAAGATACACCTGCGTTATATAGTCTGATGAATCATGCCGGACTTAAACAAGGCACTTTCTATCCAATGGGCGGATTTTCTGAAGTCGTAAAGGCTTTTGAAAAGATAGCCACAGAAGCAGGTGTGCAATTTCATACCTCTAATCCTATTGAACATATAGAGATTTCATCTGGTAAGGCAACTAAACTTCAAACTGCAACAGGCAGCCATTCAATTGACGCATTAATCGCTAGTGCAGATTATCATCACGTCGAGAACGAACTACTTCCGTCTGATTATGTATCGTATGACCCTTCCTATTGGGAGAAGAAAACTTTTGCACCATCGAGCCTCATATTTTATCTAGGAGTCAACAAAAAACTAGCTAAACTTAGTCACCATAATCTATTTTTTGATGAAGATTTCGAAGCACATTCCAAGGAAATCTACCAAACAAAAACATGGCCCGAAAAACCATTGTTCTACGCCTGCTGCCCATCAAAAACAGACCCTTCCGTGGCGCCTTCGGGATGCGAAAATCTATTTATTCTGATACCCGTTGCGGCAGGCTTGCGCGATTCGGAAGCCAATACCACACATTATTTTAACCTAGTTATGAAAAGACTTGAGGAGTTTGCAGGTGAGGATATACAGCATCATTTATTGTACAAAAAATCATATTCGGTGCAGGACTTCAAACTCGATTATAACGCCTATAAAGGCAATGCGTACGGACTTGCCAATACACTGATGCAGACAGCTATTTTCAAACCAAAAATCCGAAGTAAGAAAGTCAGTAATCTTTTTTATGCCGGACAATTAACTGTGCCGGGACCTGGGGTGCCACCATCTATTATATCAGGACAAATTGCTGCGAACGAATTAATTAAACATTTAACCGATTAGTCCATGAAACAAATTTTCGATCACGTTTCCGCTTCATGCAGCAAACTCACGACGCGCAGGTACAGTACAAGTTTTTCATTAGGGATTCGTTTTCTCTCAAAAAAATTCCATGACCCGATCTACGGTGTGTACGGCTTTGTTAGATTAGCCGATGAAATAGTTGATAGCTTTCACGATTATGACAAGGTGTATCTGATGAAAAAATTCAGAGCTGATACGGTAGATGCATTGGAAAACAAAATAAGCCTAAATCCCATATTAAATAGTTTTCAGCAAACCGTGCACAGCTATGGTATCGAATGGGAATTGATCGATACTTTTTTGATCAGTATGGAAACAGATCTTAAGTCGACCGTGCACGACAAAGAATCGTATGATCGATATATTTTAGGATCCGCAGAAGTAGTTGGTCTAATGTGCCTTCGAATATTTACCGAACTAGATTCGAATTTATACGATGCGTTAAAACCATCTGCGATGAAACTTGGTTCGGCTTTTCAAAAAATAAATTTCCTTCGTGATCTAAAGGCCGACTACTATGATCTTGGTCGTACGTATTTCCCAGAAGTGGATTTTGAAAAATTTTCAAGCGCAGAAAAAGAAATCATACAGGCCGACATTGAAGCCGAATTTAATGCTGCGTTGGAAGGTATTAAAGAGCTTCCAGTTTCTTCCCGCACAGGCGTCTATCTTGCTTACATCTACTACAGAAAACTATTTTCAAAAATTAAGGAAACACCCGCTGAAAAAGTTATGAGTACGCGAATTCGAATTCCTGATATTAATAAAGTAGGTTTGCTTTTTCAGTCAGTTATACGATTAAAATTAAATCTCTATTAATAGTACGCAGGATGAAAGATGAAGTCATACTCGTGAATGAGCAAGATGAACAGATAGGTTTAATGCCTAAACTAGAAGCCCATGAAAAAGGGTTGCTTCATAGGGCATTTTCTGTCTTCCTTTTCAATACGCAAGGTCAATTACTTTTACAACAACGGGCGTTTGGCAAATATCATTCAGAAGGTCTTTGGTCTAACACCTGTTGCAGTCACCCGATGCCTGAAGAAGAAATACACAGTGCGGCACACCGACGGTTGATGGAGGAGATGGGATTAAAAACCGAGCTACATTTTTTGTATTCATTTCTTTATAAGGCTTCACTTGACAAGGGTCTTACGGAACACGAAATTGACCATATCTTTGTTGGAACAACCGATGAATCGCCTAATATCAATACAGACGAAGTTGCAGCTTGGAAATACATATCGATTGACGAACTTCTTACCGATATCGAATTGCATCCAGAATTGTATACCATATGGTTTAAAATGGAAGTCAAAAACGTGCTAGATAAAATTAAACAATCAATTTAAAAAATATACGAATCATGCCTGTTTGGATACTTTATTTACTCACTACAATAGCAACCTTTTTTTTGATGGAAGGTGTGGCTTGGTTTTCACACAAATATATCATGCATGGATTTCTGTGGTCGCTTCATCACGATCATCATCAACGAGATGATGCTGGTTTTTTTGAGAAGAATGATTACTTCTTTCTCATTTTCGGAATTCCGGGTATCAGCCTAATCACGTGGGGGACGTTTCATGGTTTTGGGTATACCTTTTGGATTGGAGCGGGCATATCCTTCTATGGCTTTGCTTATTTCTTTGTCCATGATATTTTTATTCATCAACGATTTAAGGTATTAAGAACAAGTAATTCGCTTTATTTAAGAGCCATACGACGAGCCCACAAGATGCATCATAAACACCTTGGCAAGAACGAGGGCGAATGTTTTGGGATGTTGTGGGTGCCGTTCAAATATTTTAAGGATGAACTTAAAAAACGTCAGTAATGCATTATCTCTATCTCTTCATTAATCTCTTTTCGTTGCTGCCGACCTTGCTGTTTTCATTTCATCCCAAGATTAAATTTTATCAGCGTTGGCCACAACTATTACCTTCTATCTTGACTGTGGCCGTAGTGTTTATTGTATGGGATTTTTATTACACGTATATGGGGGTATGGGGGTTCAATCCTTCCTATTTGATGGGCTACTATATCGGTAATCTGCCGATTGAAGAAATTCTTTTTTTCTTGTGTATCCCCTATGCGTGCTTGTTTACGTATTATTGTTTTAGCATAATGGTCAAACAAGATTATCTAAAGAAATCAGAAAAAGCTATTACCCTTTTACTGATAACAGGTCTTATGCTGACAGGCATTTTCTATTATCCTAGATTGTATACGAGCGTCACATTTTTTCTTCTTTCCGCTATGCTGTTCGTGCTTCAATTTGTTTACCGCGTTTCTTGGCTCAGCCGTTTCTATTTCGCTTATCTATTTCTGATGATTCCTTTCTTGATTGTGAATGGCATTCTAACTGGCACTGGTTTGGAAAAGCCCGTGGTTTGGTATAATCCAAACGAGATGATAGGTCTTAGGCTATTAAGCATTCCCGTGGAAGATGTTTTTTATGGCCTTCTGATGTTGATTGGCTCAGTTTTACTTTTTGAAAGCCTAATAAAAAAGAGTGTTCATAACACCCAGCTTTAAGTTTTAATATATTTTCATTCATTTTAGAAAATAATTTACCTTTAGCCCTCAAAAAAAAGAATATGAAATTCACACGTATAATTGCAGCCATCGTTTTAGTCAGTATTAGTATCTCTACGTTTGCTCAAGTAGCTATCGACCCTACAGGAAAACGTTTTATAAAACCGAGAGAGCGTACTAAATATGGCGGTCCTACCCCACTCACTCATAAGATTGAAAAAAGCCCTGATAATGTCAATATCACGTTTGTTGAGATACAATTAGACCCATCAGCCAAAGCAGCTTATGAAGTGTCAGTAAGAGGTACTAAAACACCCAAAACTAGAGGTTGTGATAATTGTACGGTAGCCGGTCGCGTTATAATGACAGGTAATGTTGCCAAAGAATTTACAAGCGCCACAAGCGACTCCTCAACGAACGTCAAGCAATTAAAAAATGTGGCTTCCTGCAGAACTGTAAGCTTCAAGACTGCAGACAATAAAGAGTATGCCGTTGTCACAAATCCTGAAGGTGGCTTTATGCTTAGCACGTTGCCGAATGGCACCTATACCATTTGGGTTGGTGGTAAAAAAGTAATTTCTGAATTCATACTCACCTACATTGAACCTACACCTGAGCAATTGAAAAAAGAGCAGGAAATGAGAGAAATGAAAAAAGAAACTGAGAAGAAGGAAGAAACGCCTGTTGACCGCTAGACATCAATCCTGCAATTAAGCTTCGACGTCCTTATTCTTTTCGTACCATTCATCTACTAATAGATTACTACTATCTGCAGCCGCAGTCGCTAATTCGTCACAACGAATATTTTCACTATGTGAACCATGGCCTTTTACCCAATGGAATGAAATTGTATGTAAGGTATACGATTCAAGAAAACGTAACCACAAATCCTTATTCTTTTTGTCTTTGAATTGCTTTTTTACCCAACCGAACACCCATTTCTTTTCAACAGAATCAACGACATATTTACTATCTGTCGTAATGCGAATCGTAAGTCCGTGTCGTGTCAATGATTCAATTGCTAGAATCACAGCCAACAACTCCATCCTATTATTGGTGGTAAGTCGATAACCTCCACTTAATTCTTTTCTAACCTTGTTCCACTTCAACACAATACCATAACCACCTTTGCCGGGGTTACCTCTTGAGGATCCATCTGTATAAATTTCTAAAATATCTGCCATATATTATTCACTCCACCGATAGGTATCGATTTGCAAACCTAACAAACCTATCACTCTATCAATCACTGTAGCGGCTAATTCTTCAAAAGTTTTTGGGAGACTATAAAAAGACGGTGATGCTGGACAAATAATGCCGCCTGCTTCTGTCACTTTTTTCATATTATCAATATGAATCAAATTATACGGCGTATCTCTAACAACGCAGATCATCTTTCTTCGTTCTTTCAACATCACATCAGCTGCACGCGTAATTAAGTTATCACTGATGCCATTTGCTATTCGTCCCAATGTACCCATACTGCACGGACAAATCACAAGGGCTTCGTAGCTGCTGCTGCCGCTTGCAAACGGTGCGAAATAATCTTTATGGCCAAATAGTTTAATGTCTGCAAACGCTTGATCATCATTGCCAAG
>CAIRSV010000193.1 GCA_903881265.1 uncultured Bacteroidota bacterium | reverse complement strand
GAGTATTTGTATTCACCTTCCTTTGATAATGCGAATAATAATACTAGACCTACTTTCCTTGAACAATATGTTGAAAGTGAATGATACCATATGGAGGTTTTGTAGAGACACAAACCACGGAGTTGTGCAGATTTCGGGGCACAGGTTACAAACCTGCGCCAGCGGGACATTATCAACCTAAGTGTCGTTTCCAATCCATTTTTTCATGCAGTACTCTAACAATCTCAACAATGCCACTATCAATTTTTCGATAAAAAACCACATGGGAATTAACTTTTGATGATCTATAACCGGCGCGAATTTGTGTAATCGGTTTACCCCTTTCAAAATCCCAAGCAACATTTTCTATCTCAGCGATTATTGATTTGTAGTAAATATCTGCTTGCTCCTTTGACCAACGTTCAAAGGTATACAACCAGATTTCTTCTAAATCCAAAATTGCCGTATGTGAAATACGATATTTTGAACTCATGCCTTGACCCTTTTATGCAATGAAGCTAAATGTTTTTTAGGATCAAAATTTTCTACGAAACCGCTTCTCTCTCCAGTAACCAAAGCCTTCCTTAAAATATTTTTCATTTCCTCCTCTTCTTCAAGAAGTCGAAGTGCAGTTCTAATTACTTCACTTGCTGAATTATATTTTCCATTTGAAACTTGCTTTGCGATAAATTTTTCATACCTATCACCAAGAAGTATCGATGTGTTCTTGCTCATTACTTTTTTTTCAAATATACCAATAATTGGTATTTAAATTCAATCCATAGAAATTATTTTTCGAGTTACGGTTGCATTACAGACAACGTTCCGATGGCTTGCGATATGGCGAATTCAGAGCCAGTTACCACCAAAGCCAAATAAAGAAAAAAGATTGAACAGCTACTCAGCCGCCATTGCGTAATTGTCACATATTTTAGACAGGTACTCTAAACCAGTTGTTTTTAAAATTTAATTAATAATTTCGATTTATAAAATGTCTTCGCACTTACATGGAAGACTTGCCCAACTGCAGAAGAGTATTTGTATTCACTTTCCTTTGATAATGCGAATAATATGACTAGACCTACTTTCCTTGAACAATATGTTGAAAGTGTATGATAAAATATGGAAGTTTTGTGGAGACACAAACCACGGATTTGTGCAGATTTCGGGGCACAGGTTGCAAACCTGCGCCAGCGGGGATTGGTTGTTATTGGGTATCTTTATTTTACTGATTTTTTTCGTCAATTTGATTACTTGATACCGTTTCAACTATGCTTGAATCATTTACTATAAATTCAACTTCATAAGCATCTTTATTCTCGTAAACGTGAACTACTGTGCCAACAGAACCTTTAGGCACTTTTGATATTTTGGAGTTTGCAACAACAAGAGTATTTTGATTTATTGATTTTGCGATATTCTCAAAACTCTCATCATAATCCTTTCTACTCAACACAGTGTCAAACAAGCCAATGTCTTCGCCTTCGTGTCTGTTGACTCCGATATATTCCAAACTCGCATCTTCGTAGCGTTTGAATTTGTAAACGGCATCATTCATCAAAGCAGAGTTGAACACTCCAAGACTTACCAATAATTCAAAATCTTTTACCGAAAGCCCTGTCACCTTTTTGAAAAGACCAGGTTCTAGTTGTGTGATTACGTCTCTCAAACTTCTTTCTCGGTAGTCTGTGAGATACATAAACACAGGAACACGAGTAGCGAACTTGATTAGCTTTTCTTGTATTTGTTTTCTAAGACTTTTATATTCCTTTTCTTGTTCTGTTAATTCTTGCTTTTGCTTTTTCGTAAGTACTTTATCGTTGGCTTCTTTCTTTGCCTTTTTTACGGCTTCCGATTTATTAATAATGGTTTCAATGTCTTGATTCAAATTTCTAAAACCTTCAATGCTCATTAAAGCTTTCATAGCTTCTTCGTTTGCCATCAAACGAGCAAGTGTATTGTTGTCAACATTTACGAGCAATGCACTTTCCCAACGTCTTGCCAAAAGTGTTGCAGTTGTTCCACTCATTGCCATATCCAAAATTCCTGAGGCATCAACTTGCTTCATTGAACTTCCATCATAAGCCAACACCGGTAGAAAGTTAATAAACTCGGCAACTTTTACTTCGGGGTTCGATTCATTTACATTCAGTCGGCAACTGTAATCGGCAATTTGCCGTAATGCTCTGTCGGGAGCAAAATCAAAAACATAACATTCTTCTTTTAGAATTTCTTCTTTATTGGGCGATTTGCTGTCAGGATTTTTAATTACCCAAGGCGTTTGCACTCGAAATGCTGCTTGAAAATAGGTTTCAGGACTGGAAGAATTACGCAACATAAAAATACCTGTCCACGGTTTTACTGAAACACCTGTAGTGAGTTTGCCACACGAAAGAGTAATGGTCTTAGATTCCAAAGGATTGTCGGTCATTGCATCTAAAATGGGTGGCAATGCTTCTATGCCAATACCTGCTTGCGTTCCTGCGGCAACAACAACTTTGTAATCTTTGTAAAAAATATTTTGTCTTTTTTCAAGCAATAATGCCATTGCGTTACAAGCTGCAACGGTAGGCAAAAACCAAAAGGTATGATTCAACACTTTAAGCAATGGAGCGTGCGAAAACGGCAAAGGCGGTTTTTTTGCGCCCATTTTCAAATTGTCAACGGTGGTTTCGCTGAAAGAACCCCGAATTAAATCCAGCCATTTCTGTACTTCATCTTCGTATTTAAAATGTGCTTTTCGCCCTTCGCCTTCGGCTTTAAAAAATATGTTTAAATCAAAGCCGTCAAACTCGCCTTGCATTGCAATTTGGCGAATGGAATCGGGCAATTGATAAGTCAGCATTACCATTCTTGGCAAGGCTGCATAAGGGTTTGAGCCTTTTGAATCGTCCCAATTTTCTTTTTCCCTTTGTTCGTCTGAATATGTCCAATTGAAAATTTGCTCTTCGATAAATTCACCTGAACTGATTGCCCTAAAAGGAGTGCCTGACAAATACAAATAATGATTGGTACTGATTGGTATTATCTTTTCTAAGTGTTCCGCTTTATCTTCTTCAGCAATACCTTCTTTCTCAATCTTTTTGTAGTCTTCAATTTCTTTTTCGGCTTCTAAATCTTTACCGAATAAATCTTTGGCGTTTTCCCGCCAAGCTCCAAAATGATATTCGTCAAATATGATACAATCCCAAACTGTGGCGTGTACCCATTCATTCTTGGCTTTTATGCCACCTGTGTTGGTATTCTTGCCCAAAAAATCCTGAAACGAACCAAAGCAAACCAAAGGGTTTTTGGTATCAATATCTTGGCTCGATAATTCATCTGCGTGTTTGGATATGAATTGCCAACCTTTAAAATCTACGTGAGAAAGTAAATCTTCTTTCCACGCATCTTCAACGGCTGGTTTGAAGGTGAGCACCAACACTTTTTTCCAACCCATTTTTTTTGCCAATTGGTAACTGGCAAACGTTTTTCCAAAACGCATTTTGGCGTTCCACAAAAAATGGGGCTGTTTTGTCGTCTGAGCTGAGCCTGTCGAAGCATCTTTCTTAAAACTCTTGAAATAAGCAATTGATTTATTTACGGCTTCTTCCTGTTCTGGTCGCATACCGAAATTAAGCACACGGTTTTCTTCTGTTTTTTCTCCTGTTTTAATTTGGTGAATGGCTCTTCGCAAATCATTCAATGTGCATTTATACCATTCGCCACTTGCGTTTACAACTTTCCATTCTCTTAAAAGGCGGTGTACATCGTGGTCAGTAAAAGAACTACCGTCACGTTTCATTGCCGATTCTTCAAATACAATTTTGTATTGAATCGCTGCCGTACCCAACTGCTCTTTAATACGCTGTTGGGCATTGCGGTCGGTGAAACCGATTTTGAGCAAACCCTTGTGCGTATCCACACTCACCAATTCATAAGCGTATATGGTTGGATTGGTGGAAGGTCGGGGCGGAAAAAATTCTTTTTTACTCATCTTCGCCAACATTTTGTGATATATCCATTGGACGAATCATTGAGTCTATAAAAGCAATCTCATCATCAGTTAAGCCATATTTTTTGTAGAGCTTCTCATCCGACCAAGGTTCGGAAAAGTCTTGGATTGGAACAAACTGAAAATTATCCCGAACAATATGCATAGAAGACAAAGTAAGTGAAACAAGAAATCTTGCAAATTTTGAAGTTATATATGAAGCACAATTTTCTGCTTGTTCTTTTTCTTTGTAATAGTCAATTATTATATAGGTTTCTGTAACTACTTCATTCGGTTTTAAAAGTCTTACCTTAGTAGTTACATTCATTTTTCCATCTTTTGCATTATTAACACCACCACGGTCCGGATTAAGAGTTCCAATGCTGATTTTATAATGGTCAAGCAACTCTTTATTCTTAGTGACGTTATCCTTGGATATATAACTAGTCCCACCACTGCTAATTAGAGAAACACAATCTTTAAATTGCTTCTTCTCACCACGAACAGATGTCGTGAAACCAAAAGAATTTCTAGTCAAGACTCTGTCAGATAGCATTTTTTCATTCTGGGAAATTACTTTATGAAGAATATCAATGCCAACATTGTCCCTAATGAAAATATCAAACTCATTTAGTTTTCTAGTACGCACAACAGAATTTTCTCCGATATTAGAAATAATCTTGCATTCCCCAGAGTATTCTCTATCCCATAAGAAATAGCAAACACCACCAGCAATATCTACACCTGGGAAACACTCTCTGCTTTTTGGATAATCGACAATTGTTCTTATACGCTTATCCGAAAGCATTTCACTTCGAAAGTCATTTAGACCTTTACCGCCAGCGTACCAACGAGCAGGAATAATCATTGTCAAGTAGCGTGGATTAAGTTTTTTTGCTTGTTCAATAAATAAATGGTAAATAGGTTTAGCACTTATTCCATTACTACCACCACCATCATT
>CAIRSV010000192.1 GCA_903881265.1 uncultured Bacteroidota bacterium | reverse complement strand
TCTTGCTTTAACTTTTTCAAAATCTGCTGTTGTCACTTGTTCAGAGGCTCGAACAAAATTCCCTTCGTTACCGTTCGGATTAGGAATAATTGGATTGTCTTGAAGTCTTTTCAATACATCTGGTTTCAAACGAGTGTATTTATAATAGAATGGATCTGAATCCTTATCATACGTAACACCAATATTTAATGAATAACCAAGGACAGGTTGCTTCACACCGCTTTTATTTTTCTTACCAAGCAATGGACCTGAAACATCTAGTGACGCTTGATTGGTATTATATCCATCGATTGAATGCTGAAATTGCAAGCTACCTGTCAATTCACGAGTAATCCCTTTAGTAGTAATTGCTACGATACCACCGGTTGCATTACCATACTTTGCACTTAATCCATTACTTAATAACTCAAACTGACTGAATGCTGTCTGTGGGATATTAAGACCACGACCTGAACTGATCATCATACCATCAATCATATATAATGTATTGGATGCACGACCACCATAAATATTCAAACTAGTACTTCCAGATTTTGTCTGCACAACACCACCCTGCATTCCTAATAAATCACCAATTTTATTTGAACTGAAGTTGGTAAATTGTTCCTTCGTAACTACCTTATGACCTGGATCGGATGGATCGATCAATTTTACTTTATACGCTGTGACAATCACGTCTTTGTTTCCTTTCAAGGCTGAATTAGACTCCTTTTTTTCCATTTGGATGTCCAATAAAATGCTCTTATCATTCCCCACGTAAACACCTGTGATCATTTTTTCCTTATACCCTACATAGGTAACTTTTACGTCATATTGACCAGGTGCTAATGGCTTAATTTTAAAGTTACCATTTGCATCTGTTTTTGCTCCACCTTTCATAACACCACCTTCAAACGCTGTCACTGAGGCGAAATCAAGACCTGATTTCTTCTCATCAAGCACCTTACCATGTATATCACCTGAGTTAGACTGGGCCTGTACAAGGCTTGACAAGAACAAAAGTGCGGTCAGTAATCGTATAATCTTTGTCATAAATCTTAAATTTTTATCGGCTTGTAAATATATGTTAAACTTGACATTTCTACTAATTAGCCCTAAAAAAAGAGTCCTTTTTTTGTTAACCGATTGTAAACTGAAACGGTATTAGAGCAATAAAATAGATGAATGTCACCTTTAGGAAGGTAAACGGAAATTTGGCATTTGCACAACGTACACCACCCTATTTAACGGGCAATATTCACGGCACGTTTTTCGCGAATTACAGTCACACGAATTTGGCCTGGATATTGCATTTCTTTTTGGATTTTATCAGCAATTTCAAAAGAGAGTTTTTCACTTTCAGAATCGGTCACCTTTTCAGCTTCTACCATCACACGCAACTCTCGTCCCGCTTGAATGGCATAGGCTTTCTCAACACCCGGATAACTCATTGCCAATGTTTCGAGTTCCTTAATACGCTGAATAAAGCTTTGCATGATTTCGCGACGTGCACCAGGACGGGCGCCACTGATGGCATCACAAGCTTGTATGATGGGAGAAATAATAAATTGCATTTCCATTTCATCGTGATGCGCTCCGATGGCATTAACGACGGATGGATGTTCGCCATATTTTTCAGCTAGTTTAGCCCCCAATAATGCGTGTGATAAGTCTGTTTCTTCGTCAGGCACCTTACCGATATCATGCAATAATCCAGCACGTTTTGCCAATTTCGGATTCAAGCCTAATTCTGCAGCCATGATACCACATAAATTCGCGGTTTCTCGTGAGTGCATTAACAAATTCTGACCATAGGATGAACGGAAACGCATACGCCCAACCATTCTGATCAATTCCTTGTGAAGACCGTGCACGCCAAGTTCGATGACAGTTCGTTCACCGATTTCCATCACTTGTTCTTCGATTTGTTTCTTTGTCTTTTCAACAACCTCTTCAATTCGAGCAGGGTGCATACGGCCATCCTGAACCAAACGTTGAAGCGAAAGACGGGCAATTTCACGACGTAGAGGATCAAACGAACTTAAAATGATAGCTTCAGGCGTATCATCTACAACTAAATCGACACCGGTAGCGGCTTCCAACGCTCTGATATTACGACCTTCACGTCCGATAATCTGCCCTTTAATATCATCACTTTCAAGATTAAATACAGTAATCGCATTTTCGATAGCTGTCTCAGCGGCCGTACGTTGTATAGTCTGGATAATAATTTTCTTCGCTTCCTTGCCTGCTTTGAGTTTGGCCTCTTCAACAATCTCTTGTACATGCGCCATTGCATCGGTCTTAGCCTCATTGGTAATAGCTTCTATCAGCTCCTTCTTCGCATCCTCAGCCTTAAGGTTAGCTACTTTTTCAAGTTTTTTAATATGCTCTTCGTGTTGCTTACCTAGCTCTTCCTGTTTTTTGCTCACCACTTCCAGTTGACGATCTAAATTGACTTTTTTCTGATCGTATTCCTGAATTTGCTTCTGCGCCGCCTGTGTCTTATCGTTCAGGTCTTTCTCTTTTTGCTTGGCCCTGTTCTCTGAATCAACCAATTTTTGGCTGCGCTGCAGCACGTCCTTTTCATGTTCTGACTTTAGCTGTAGAAAACGCTCCTTCGCTTCGAGCATCTTCTTTTCTTTCATGGTTTCGGCCTGTGATTGAGCGTCTTTTACGATACGATCGGCCTGTGATTCCGCATCTTCGACTAGTTTGGCGGTATCTTTATTGAAAATTAATTTTCCGGCTACGATACCGATTAATAGTGCAACGATTGCTGCTATGACAGTGATTATTGTTGGGTTCATTTTTTAGTTTGTTTATCATTAGTCGTTCTTTTTTATATTGTAAAAAAATATAAAGTAAGAAGTTGTTAATCCGCGAAGTTAAGAAAATAATTCATCTCTTTAAATTTATTGAATTTTATTTGATGAAGACAGAATGACTTATGACTAAATACATGGATTAATAGAGAGTTTACGTCGTATTTTCTATGCCAATGTAAAATCAACTCAGCATTCAAGCATCTTCTTAACGGATCGCTTCCTTTGATATGATGGCTTGCTCCTTGTCCATTACAACTTTTCATTACATTTGCTTTCATGAAAAAGAATCAGCCCATCGGTATTTTCGACTCTGGTATTGGCGGTTTAACCGTCGCAAAAGCTATCAGTAATTTATTACCAAATGAGTCGCTGCTTTATTTTGGAGACACTGAACATATGCCCTATGGCGACCGATCGGCAGAACATATTCGACAGTATTCCGAAAATATTGCTGAGTTTCTGATTGCCAAAGGTGCTAAAATTTTGGTTATCGCTTGCAACAGCGCCTCCTCAGTAACCTATCAACTATTAAAAGACAAATACAAGGGACAAATTGATGTTGTGGGTGTCATCAGTCCGGTTGTCGATTATGTCGTTTCAAAAGATATTAAAAAAGTAGGTATCATCGGTACCAAAGCCACTATCGGAAGTAAAAATCACGAAGTACTCCTCAAAGAAAAAAAATCAAGCATCAAGGTTGTTTCATTGGCCACGCCTTTGTTGGCTCCTATGATTGAAGAAGGTTTTTTCAACAACAGCATTTCGCAAACCATCATCAATTCGTATCTTTCTAATTGGCGATTAAAAGGCATTCAGGCATTGGTATTGGCCTGTACTCATTACCCCTTAATAAAAAAAGAAATCCTGAAATATTATAACAAGCGTGTGGAAGTAATCGACACCACTGAAATTATAGCAAATGCAGTCAGGAAATCCCTACAGGAACAGAAATTACTTCATACAGGCAAACGTGGCACCGATCATTTCTATGTATCAGAATTTACGGAGAGTTTTGAAAAAACTACCGACGTATTCTACGGCAGTCAAGTGCGCATCGAAGAAATAAAGTTGTGATCAAGAAACAAATGAAAATCAACTTAAACCCACTACGCGCATGTTTTATGCTGAAACTTTCGACAACATAATTGCGTTAGATAGTATAGCTCTCGTTTTTGAACATACAGAAAATTATCAAATACTCTCACTATCTTTGTGCCACAGAAAATAAAGAATGAGCCAAATTGTCCATAAACCAAAAATAGGAATTACCACAGGTGATATCAACGGTATAGGTATTGAATTGATTATCAAAACGCTTGCCGACCATCGTATCCTTGATTTTTTCACCCCGGTTATTTTCGCCTCTAACAAGGTCATCAATTATTACAAGACGCTTTGTGAAGAACCTAATTTCCAATATACTGGCACGAAAGATTTTAATACCCTGAACTTAAAGGGCATCAATGTGTTTACCTGCTGGGACGAAGAGGTTGCCATGAATCCTGGGCAAATCACCGAAGTAGGTGGCCGTTATGGCGTGCGCTCCCTGATGGTGGCTACACAATGCCTGAAAGACGGACAAATTCAAGGTTTGGTGACTAATCCGATCCATAAGAAAAATTCACAAACACAAGATTTTAAATACAGCGGACACACGCCGTTCCTGAAAGAAAAATTTGGCGCAAAGGATGTGGCTATGATGATGTGCAGTGATGATATGAAAGTATCGTTGTTGACCGAACATATCCCGATCAGCGAAGTGGCTAAAAATATTAGCGTCGATTCTATCATCAGCAAAGTAAAAACGATTAAGGAAAGCCTCATCAAAGACTTTGGTATTGTAGCACCTAAAATTGCAGTGTTGTCGCTTAACCCGCACTCGGGTGATGATGGTCTGATTGGCAATGAAGAACAAACTATCATTGGACCTGCTGTTGAAAAATTGAGAGCTGAAGGCCATTTGGTGTTTGGACCGTTTAGTGCCGATGCTTTTTTTGCCCGTCAG
>CAIRSV010000191.1 GCA_903881265.1 uncultured Bacteroidota bacterium | reverse complement strand
TGTATATGTAGACTCATCTCCTAATGGACTTGCCCAAAAATACAAATTACATGCTGTTGCTGATGTCGTAGATGAACTGCTGTAGTTTACTATCAGATCCAACGTCTCTGTATGAACACAACCTGCTGCATTTGTTGACGTGTGAGTAGCTGTTGTATTACTTGATGTATAAGTGGCTCCATCTCCTAATGGACTTGCCCATACATACGAATCACAAACTGTTGCGTAAGTTGTAGATGAACTGCTGTAGTTTACTGTTAAGTTCAACGTGTGTAATGAATCACAACCTGCTGCATTTGTATATGTTTGATCATAAGCACCAGTCGTTGTATACGTCGCACCGCTGTTTTCTGTCCATGTATAACTATCACAAGCAGATGCTGTTGTTGAACTAGACGTACTCACATTCACAGTCATATTACCATTACTATAAGTAATATCGTAATTAGTTGCAGCAAAACCATTTGATCCCGTAGCAGCTGATGGTACAATATCTCCTGTATAAGAACCTGCAGCACCTCCTATGGCATCATAATTGCCTGTACTAGTTAATGTTACTGCGTCTACTGTTTCTGAGTTTAGTGTTGTCCCATAGGTAAAAGCAGTAGTTCCTAATGTCAAGGCAGTACCAAAACATTTGGATCGATTATCGGCTGTAACAGTTAACGGGGCTTTATCAATAGTGAAGGTAGAATTATTAGAAGAAATCGCACCTGATTTAACTTTAAAAGTTAATGATACGGCTGGCGAAGTGACAGTCGTAGTCAAAGTAATATTTACCAATGCTGGCGAAAGCGCAGGGTCCAAGGTAATTGGGTTAGGCGAAGTAAAAGTAACACCGGATGGCGCCCTCCAACTAATCGTTAGGTTTGTAGTTCCCGATCCAGTGTAGTAAATCTCCACAGGAAAAGTTGTGGCATCACCTGAACCATACTCGATAGGACTTGCTTGCGCGCCCAAACTAATTGATGTAATAGTTGCTTGTGAAAATCCCTTACCCAATCCTACTAAGAGGAAAAAGGCAATTAATATCATATTTCTTACAGCGGAACCAAGATTCGCGCTATCTGAAGAAAATGAATGGTCAGGATTAATCCATGACGTCCGTATAGTTTTTGAAGACGTTTTTTGAACGCTTTCAAACATACCTAACAAGTTTTTTTCGGATTGCTTTCCGCTGAGTCTACGTGTTTTCATTGATAAATTATTAATTAATAATGATATATAACATACAAATTTACAAGAAAAATTGAGTTTTCAAAATTAATTTTAAATTAAAAGTTAAAAAAACATCAAAAAGGCCTTTTTTCTACACAAATTTTACACAAATTTAATACTCGGCATATAGAAACTGTATTCGATAGAGCCAAAGATAAATGCCGAAGATCCTAGTATGGAGGAGCTAGTGAGTATGGTACCAAAAAGAATACGATTCGGATCGTACGGCTTGTGTACATCGTCACGATCACTCCAATCACATGCGTGCTTGATACTAAATAATCTATTCGGGAAAAATGATTCTATAAATTTTCCATCAATCAACATGAAGAAAATTCTAGCTAATGCCTACCTACATTGGTTAGCCAATTGTACTCTTAACTAGCTTAGTCCTTATTTTTTAACAGCCGAGATCGGTGAATGCTGAACATAATAACACAGCTCTTTAGCTCATTGACTGCAAAAAACGATACTGATTTATTCGATTTCAATAGACGCCTGCCTTACTTCAATTCAAATGATTCCATAAACTTGGTAGTGAAATTGCCACTTCTAAAATCCTCGTTTTGCATCAATTGCTGATGAAATGGGATCGTCGTCTTGATCCCTTCAATAACATATTCACTTAAAGCCCGACTCATCGTATTAATGGCTTCTTCTCTAGTTTGCGCTACCGCTATGATTTTGGCTATCATTGAATCATAAAACGGCGGAATGGTATAACCCGCATAAATATGCGAATCGATACGTACTCCGTGTCCTCCTGGTGTATGTAATACTGTTATTTTACCTGGTGATGGCCTGAAGTCGTTATAAGGATCTTCGGCATTAATACGACATTCGATGGCGTGCATCTTAGGTTCATAATTATTTCCTGATATCGGCACACCGCCAGCAATCTTGATTTGCTCTTTGATGAGATCATAGTTGATTACTTCCTCCGTTACGCAATGTTCGACCTGGATACGAGTATTCATTTCCATGAAATAAAAATTGCGATGCTTGTCTACCAGAAATTCAACCGTACCAACACCTTCATACTTGATTGAGTTGGCCGCTTTGATAGCGGCTTCGCCCATTCGTTGACGCAAATCAGGCGTCATAAAGGGCGATGGACTCTCTTCGACCAATTTCTGATGACGACGTTGTATTGAACAATCGCGCTCGCTCAGATGACACGCTTTTCCATATTGGTCGCCAGCAATTTGTATTTCAATATGACGAGGCTCTTCCACATATTTCTCAAGATAAATACCATCATTCTTAAACGAAACCGCTGCCTCTGCTTTCGCATTTTCGTATGCTTTTTCGATTTCTGATTCTTTCCAAACCAGTCTCATTCCTTTACCGCCACCGCCAGCTGTGGCTTTGAGTATAACTGGATAGCCTATTTTTTTGGCTTGTTTTTTTGCTTCCGCAACCGATTCGATTAAGCCTTCAGACCCTGGAATACAAGGTACACCAGCTTTAATCATCGTATCTTTCGCAGTGATCTTATCACCCATCGCATTGATCATTTCTGGGGTTGGCCCAATAAATTTGATCTTATGCTGCCCGCATATTTCAGCAAACTTTGCATTCTCGGCCAAGAAACCATAGCCAGGATGAATCGCATCGGCGTTGGTAATTTCGGCCGCCGCCATGATATGAGGTATATTCAAATACGATTCGGCGCTTGAAGGTTTTCCGATACAAACCGCTTCATCTGCAAAACGAACATGTAAACTATCCTTGTCGGCTGTCGAATAGACTGCTACTGTAGGAATGCCCATTTCGCGGCATGTGCGGATAATACGTAACGCAATTTCTCCTCTGTTGGCAATTAATATCTTTCTAAACATTTGATTCTAATTAATGAGTTAAACATCAAAAATTTGAAAATACAGCTAGTTGAAAAATCGAACATTAAACCACGCGTGGATCATCTACAATTCAAATTACCTGCTTTTCAAACGTTGATATTACGCAAGTTGCACTAAAAATAGGGGTTGATCATACTCTATTGGCGAGGTGTCATCGACTAACATTTTAACGACTTTTCCGTTCACTTCGCTTTCGATTTCATTAAACAGTTTCATAGCTTCTACAATACAAAGCACGTCGCCCACTTTGATATCGTCGCCTACATTGACGAAGACTGGTTTGCCAGGGCCTGATGAACGATAAAAAGTGCCTATCATAGGCGATTTGATGGTGTGCAAGTTTTCTGATACGACTTCCTGAACCGGTGCTGCTGCTATTGGCGTAGCTGCCGCAACAGGAGCCGGCGCTGCGATAGCAGGTGCATGCACAAGCAGTTGATTGGTACTCACTACTTCGCCACCCTGACGAATCGTGATTTTAAAATCACCTTTCTCAAGCTTCAGTTCATTCACATTCGAATGATTGACTGCATTGATCAGGTCATTGATTTCATTGATATTAAAAACCGCAGCCGGTATTTTATCTGACGATGTTGAAGCAAGCGCTTTAACTGCAACTGATGCTGCCGCTTTTTTAGGAGCTGCTTTCTTAGGTGCCGCTTTTTTAGGAGCTGCTTTTTTTGCTGTAGCCATTAGTATTGAATTTTAATGATGTATTATAAATGGATAAAAACTAGCTTTTTACACGTTCTACGTATTCACCTGTTTTAGTGCTGATACGTATCATTTCGCCTTCATTTACAAATAAAGGCACATTTACAGTAGCGCCCGTTTCGATCGTTGCCGGTTTTAATGTACGTGTGGCTGTATCGCCCTTCATGCCTGGTTCGCTATAGGTAACTAATACCTCAATCTTTTCAGGAAGTTCAACACCTATTGGCATATCTGTTTCTCCGTTCAACAAAACAATCACTTCTTGTCCGTCTTTTAAAAACTGTGGCGCATTCACCAATGTTTCTGCCACCGTGATTTGTTCAAAGGTTTCATTGTCCATGAAGCTATACCCTGTTTCATCCTTATAAAGATATTGGTATGTTTTCTTTTCAACTCTTACCGGGTGAATTGTTTCACCACTGTTCCATGTTTGTTCAATAGTGCGGTTATTATCAACACCTTTCAATTTTGCCCATACTTTTGCTGCTGCACGAGCTGTTTTGTTTTGTCCGAATTCTACCACTGAATAAAGGCTACCATCTAATTTGATGATTAAGCCGGAACGCATGTCTGCTGTTGTTGCCATAAACTTTTAATAAGTATTTTTAATTGAACGCAAATATATACACTTAAACCTAATTATTTTTAAATCTGCCTGCCATAAATAAAAACAGGTATCCGTCCATATTCATAACGAGAAGGCTTATGCATAGTGCATTGAAGCTTATGAAGGCGATAACTTTGACAATGATGTATAGGCTGCATCAGCTCTATGCAAGTCAATGAAATTGTTGTAACCTGATCATAATAGCCCTTCGTCGATACGATTATGCAGCGATCTACGGGTCAAGAGCGCCCTCCATGATATCGATATTGCCGAGATGATCAATGCAACGCTGAATATACTCGTGCACTGGTTCGGGGTAATTAATGCCGGTGTCTTCGATCAATCGTTTGTTATCGAAGACCTGACCAAGATTGATAAACTCGATATAGGGGTCCATACCGCCGAAGAGTATTCGCAACTGCGATTTCTCTTCAAATACTTCATACCAATAATCGAGATATTCGGTATGCTGATGAAGTTCGGCATCTGCCGGAAGTTTGTTTTTAGCCCAGAGCTTAATCTGGTTCAATAATTTATGTGAAATGAATTTAAAATCGGGTCGGTCAGAAAAATGCGGTGCGATCGCTTCCGTCAATTTTAGATTCGTAGTGCACGAATGTTCACCCGCTGATACATGATAAACCGTATGGTTTCGCTTGGCAAATAACAAGGCATCAATGGCGTAGGCTGCATAATCAACCGAAATGATATCCAACTTAGGTGCCGGCCGCACAGGTATCAAACGCAACACATTCACTGCTGCCAATGTCCAAAGAATAACATTGGAGCGCGGAATACGAGCCCTTGAATTGCCCAAAATAATGGAAGGACGAACAATCAAGATTTTATCTACCGGTAAGGCCTCACGTATCATCAACTCACCCATCATTTTGGTATACGTGTATTTGACAAAATGGATTGAGTCGGCACTTGGTGATTCATCTTCAAAAATCAATCGGTCGGTTACCCCTTTTCCGATGATAGTGGCTGTACCCACATAGGTAAAGGTTTCAAGATGGTCTAATGTTTTACTCCAATTGAGAATCTGCTGCAACCCATTCAGATTCACTTTTTGCACCACATCGTCATAAATTTTAGCAAATGAGGTATTGGCCGCCGAGTGAATGATGACATTGACATCCTTCAATTGTTCATTGGCAATCAGTTGTTGATCCATGCCATCATCTGACAAATTGCCGATTACAGGAATCACTTTATTCCTATCAAAAAAATCATCGTGTAACTTGAAGACCTTTTCAAGACGGGCATCTGCGACCGCTTCATTGTCTGCACGAAGCAGACAATAAATCTTCGTTATCTCTTCCCGCTTGGAGAGAAGCATTAAAATTTCGCCACCTAAAAAACCGGTGGATCCAGTTATAAAAACATTCATTTTTCTAATCAAATAATTCTAAACCGATAATACCGGCAATGATCAATACGATTGACAATATCTTAGGAACAGAGACCGATTCTTTAAACCACAACATCCCCATGATTGCAATCAGTGCCGTACCAGCGCCTGCCCAAATAGAATATGCAATACCCACATCCATTTTCTTGAGTACCAACACCAAGGATCCAAGTGCTAAACCGTAAAATACAAAGACCAATACTGAAGGAAGCGGTTTAGTGAAACCTTCAGCATATTTCATGGCCACAGTACCCAACACCTCAAACAAAATACCAAAAGCCAGTATAATCCAATGCATATTCCCTTTTGTTAATGGCGCAAATGTATGGTTTTAGAAGAGCTTTTGCTATATCCATGGCCTAATTAACAAGTCTTAAATTACTTTTGCCACGGATGAAAAAGAAACTAAACGAATTAAACTATCTCGAAGGGGATATGCTATTGATCGATAAACCCTATGGATGGACCTCATTTGGTGTGGTAGCGCAACTTAAAAAATGGACAAAAGCCAAGATAGGGCACGCAGGCACATTAGACCCCTTGGCAAGCGGACTAGTGATAGTTTGCACAGGAAAATGGACAAAAAAATTAACCGAATTACTTGGTCTGAAAAAAGAATATACCGGTATTATTCAACTTGGGGAGGTCACGCCGACCTATGATTTAGAAAGTATGCCGCAAGATAAAAAGGATATTTCGCATATAACCGATGCCATGGTTCATGATATCATCCAACAATTTACGGGCGAAATAACGCAGTTTCCACCTATCCACTCGGCTATTAAACAGGAAGGAAAGCCGGTGTATGAACTAGCCCGTCAGGGTAAGGAAGTGACTATGAAAAGCAGGAATGTGGTGATTAGTCAATTTGAACTGACAAAAATTGAATTGCCAGCGATTCATTTCCGAATAGAATGCAGCAGCGGCACCTATATCCGTTCGATCGCCAACGATGTGGGCGAGGCACTTGGTGTTGGCGGCTATCTCAAAATGTTACGACGAACCGCTATTGGCGAGCATCGTATCGAAAATGCCTATACCATGGATGACATGAAAGAATATTTCGGCACGTCTATGAATGCCCGTATCATTAGCCCCAAGCAATAGGAAAATTTCGTTCACAACCTATTTATTGCAGTCGTGACTGCCATACCTTGATGCTATTTTTATACCATCACATACTCATTTGTAGTTACATACGATGGCGCATTCCTTTTAAAGCAAGCCTTGCTTTTAATTTTCGTTGAAAGCCGCTAGCATCAACGAT
>CAIRSV010000190.1 GCA_903881265.1 uncultured Bacteroidota bacterium | reverse complement strand
TAAGTATGGTTACTTTACTCGTATCAATGGTGCTTATATCAATAACACGAGAGTTTATAATGGCTGTATCAAGAATTGATATCCTAGCTTCATGGTGACCTTGTGCTTCTTTGGCTGCATCGTATTCTGCATTTTCCTTTAAATCGCCTTTTTCTCTAGCTTCTGCTATCGCTTTGGCTATTTCAGACCGTCCCGCCGATTTAAGAAAATTTAATTCCTCAATCATATGCTCTAATGTTTCCTTTGTAACGTAGGTTATAGTACTCATAATTGCTAGATGCTTGTTGTGGTGATATTAAAAACAATCAACGCTTTCTCTCGAAAGCGTTGATATGCAAATATATTAAAATTTACTTTTTGAAAATCATTAATCTTCTTGAGTTTTGCCTCCTAAGGCAATCCTAACACCAAGTGTGTGCACACCATTCGAGATATTCGTCATCTTAAACCCATAATCGAACGCCATTCCAGGCGATTTGGTTTTGTCTGAGACTTTCGTTTGGAAGGTAACGCCTGCGCTTAATCCTGTATAAAATGTAGAGGTATTGTCTTTACTAAAGATATCATTTTCATATCGATAGGCCGCTCTCAACATAAATTTTTCACGATAGGCATATTCTATTCCTAAACCCAACCAATCGTTACTAAACGCGTTTGAAATAAAACTTAGCATAGGTGTTAAGCGATGATTTGGCATTGCGTCTTTAGCTTCACCTTCAGCAAGGGCTGTTTTTCTCTCATCAAGATAAAAATCATATGCAACGCCTATACTCAGTTGTGAAGGCAAACTCTGTTTTTCAGATCGCTGTTGTACGGTCAATTCGGTTGAAAGATCTGGGGTTTTGCCATTAAAACTAAATCCATCCCCGGCAAATCTCAAGTTAGTTCCAACATTGCGAAGCGTGATACCTAAATGAAGATTATCACGTTTACCATTGGTGTATTGAACACCAGCGTCGAAACCCACAGCACTCGCACGAATATTACTTATGGATTGATTGACATAAGTCGCCTGAAAACCAGCCGTCATATTTTTAGAAAAGGTGTGTCCAAGGCCAACTGACATGTTAAGGAAACTAGGTTTATAGGTACCGATTCCACCTTCAGGAGATGCTGCAGTACTTATTGGAATCTCTCCGTAGCCAAAGCTCATAATATTTACACCTAAGACACCAATATCACCAAGATTTTGTGCGATAGCCAAATTACTGATACTCATACCCGTTCCAGCTAAATAGCGCGTGTGTGCGAATCCAATTTCAGTTTTCGTCACTTTAGCCAGTCCGCCAATATTACATTTCATGGCTTCAATACCAGCTACATTGGCGCAGTTTAATCCAAATACCCCACTTGATCGACCCCAAGGATTCAACAAAAGTTCTCCTGCACCAGCTTGACCAACTCGATCCTTATTCACACCAAACGATGTAATTGCTATACACATAGCTAGAATCGACAGTTTAATTGTTTTATTCATCATAATTTAGATTCTTTAAAGTAATTTATTATTAGAAACTAGTAATATCAAGTGGACGCATTGCACCAAACCATTTAAGGATGGTTTCACCTATACCGTCAAGCTGCACGTGAAACAAATACATACCACTTGCGATAGGAATTCCTTTTTCATTCTTAATATCCCAATCAACAAATGTTGTTTTTGAATCGCTCTTTCGTATCGTCTTGATTAATACACCATCTGTCGTGAATATTTTAATAGTCGCTTTATCTGGAAGATTAATAATTCTCACTTTATTTTCAAGACGATTTTCTTCATATTCTGAATACGCATAATATGGATTTGGCACCACACCGATACGTTTGAAAATAGCATCTTTATTATCGGTATAATCATTTCGTCCATCACCTAATTTCGCAGGAGCGATGTCCTTCGTGCTAAAGGTATATAGAGGCCAAGCATTATTTCTCAATTTAGAAGAGTCGGTTGTTGCATAAGGAGAGTACTTCGCATAAGGCCTTGACACACGAATTTTAACGCGAGCTGTGTTAGGAATAAATCCTTTTGCTGCAGATGTAAACGCCGATCCAAAGGCTAATTTTGGTACACCAACCCACATCATTGTTTTGTACGCATCACGCAATTCAATTTTAGAATTAGAGTTAGAGTTCACTCTCATTTGTGTGGCTAACCAAGCACCACCATCATATTTTGTTCGAGATATATAAATGACATGCTTACCGGCCCATTTCCTGTTAAAATTAATGGCGTCAAACTCTCTATTTGTTGGATTCCACAACATATCATTTCCATTATCGTTCACATTGAACGACTCTTCTCCAAAACAAACATTCAATCGCTCTCCTGTTTCAATATTGATTGCATAGCCAGGGAACAAACTCATTCCAGAGTCGGCGGTATTCGTTGAATATTGGATACTTCCATCGCTATTTAAATCGCCGTTCCATCCAATATGTTTTCGAAGATTATATTTATAGGCTCCACCTTCAGAAATCGTAGGGTTCACATTGTCTGTCATCTCAATAACTGGACAACGACTCCACTTGCTCTTATCAGAAGTAAATACTAAATCAACACTATACACATTCTGCAAGACATTTCTAGTTCGATCGGCACCAGTACCAAACATAAGGCCCCACCCACATTCGCTTGTATTAATATTTGTGACCAAGTTGTAAGGCGCGAACGTACCATTGATAACACCTTCAAAACTTCCTAAGATATCTACGTTTCGAATAATTGGTGTATCACCACCAACTGGTCCAGCATCATAAATGTTATCCCAATCAGAGATTTTACAATTGGCTAATTTAGAACCTTCTAAGGAACCGCTAAATTCACTTCCAGCTCTGATCCAGTTATTGAATGCTTTTCCATCTTCATCGGCAATACCAGAAAGCCAAGGATTGTTGACGTCATCGAACAATACATCAGAAGTAATCAAGCCATTTTCCTTACTTTTAGGATTATCACCTGGTCGAATCTGCTGAACTGCTGCACCTGTGATACCCCAATCAAAAATTGATTGATTGCCATTTGAATTCGGATCATATTTCCTTAAATACTTTTCACTATAATTCAAAATGCTAACTTCATTATATACAGTATCTTGTTGACCTTGATCAATACGACGAACTGACCAGGTGGTACTATTGGCTAAAGCACCATCAAACACTTCACCTGCTGTCGTTTGATAAGACGAATCCACTTTAAACCAAACTTCATAATTACCCGACTTAATACTATCAGGGTTCACGACCATCATTTTCATCGGACCAAGATTAGGCTTATAGGTAGGATTAACACTTTTGTAGCCTGGACCTTGCATAGCTTCTTGTTCAGATGCTTCGGTAAGTTCCATAGGAACACCGCCATTACCAATACCTTCAACACGGGTTAACTGTAAACCAGTTCCGAAATCGGCATAGTTTTGTATATACAAGCTATCTGTTGCAGGGTGAGGCATTGCCTTAATTACTTTAATAGGCTGCTCACTACCATCTGTTCTGCTCTCTAAATATTGTTTGTCTTGCGTTGAATCTGTCTTATTCGAATTAAAATCTTTAAAATTATTGTAGGCATACGCAACCACGACATAATAATAATATTTGTAATTGACAAGATTTTTAGAGCTCCCTGTCGCGAATGCATCTTGTGTCAATTCAAATGAATGTTGAATGCCTTTATCCGCACCTTCTACCATTAATTTAGGTACAAAATAGGTTTGAGCAAGTTCTGTGCTTTGTTCAAAATTTACAATCTGCTTAACGCCATTCTTCTTATCGCATTGATACACTAATCGTGCTTTATCCGTGTTGATTGAACCATCTTTACTTCGTATATCTGAAAGGGCAACTGTGCTTGATTTCAATTGATACACTAAGTACCCTTCAAATTTATACACCGAATCTGGCGAACCGATATTATAGGCTTTCTTCGAAATTTCTATAAAGCGTTTATTACTAAAGTTTGTACCATAGCCTTCGCCATAATTGTTGGACGTTCTTAAATTATCCAAGTCAAACACAAGTCGTTTATCAAGCGGTTGCAAAACAACACGCGGTGCTTGCGGACCAAACGGCAGTTTAAAATTATTGTCAAATAAATCCTGTGCTTTATCATCACAAATTTGTATTTTGGAGAAACAAGCCGCTTTACCTCCACCTACGTTAGGAACCCAAACAGCACCAATTGTAATATTGTTCGCTGATGCACCTGCTTTTAATGTAAATGGTCCAGCAGAGTGAATAAATCGACGATCATTAGGGACATTGGCGCAGCTACTTTCTGTCCAACCACCCCGACATGGATCACCATAGAAGATGAATCTTGTTTGTGTACCTGCATCACGGGCATTACAGGCTGTGGTAAAGGGTTGACCATCCTTCCAATAACCTGTGATGTACTGATAATAATCATCCAATGCATCAGGATTACCTGTTGGATCATTTTGTGTATTATTATAATAGGTGAACACCGTCATTTTTAGTTCGGTATCCTTTTGCGTCAATGTATTAAAATACTTAGGGCCTTGAAAATAATCGACACCTACCATTGGAATCTCAAATCCATATCCACCAGAACCGTCATCATAACTGTCCCCATTATAAAGAATTCCTAATCCACGGGCAGTATCACATCCTACATAATCATCGAAGGCATATCCTAAATCGGCATCACACCATGTGGCCATATAGGTTTCTTCTAAATCTGATGTACTTAAACTTTTAATTTTATAATTATAGAATGTAGCTTCATTCAAACAATCATTCGTCGCAAACGCGAAGGCAGCAGCGTGAATTTCGAGATTCATTGATTCTGATGTTGTCTCTGTTTTTGCATCACCTTTATCGTTGAAAACCCACCAGATATATTGATCACCTGAAATTTTCGGATAGTCACCATTTCTCCAATTGTAATTATCACCGTCGTTCGGATTCATATCGACAAACTCTGCTAAATCTTGATTATACACTGGCATATCACCGCCGGTTGCCGTTTTAATTTTTGTATTTCCTTTCGAAGGCCATTCTTTAATAATGTCAGGAATACTTGCAAGATTATCTGTTATTTGATTCGCAATTTTAGCTGAATCACCAGGAATAGATGGATCTAATCCAGCAAACAAACTTCGGAATGTTGTTACATCTGAGGCGTTAATCTTCCAGAAACGATCCCAATCAGCACACGTTTGAAAATCAACACTGCGCGTTGTAGGATCCAACGGACCTGTCCAATAATCATTACCGCTTTGACGATACGTTTGAGCAGCAACGCGGATTGCACCACCTGCAGACACATCTTTTCCACCTATCCAAATTGAGCCCGCAAAAAGTGAATTCTTTTTACTGCCTTTTGGCACTTCATACGACGCATTTGCTGTAGGTATATCCCACCACATATCGCCACCATTCATCAAGTGGGCGCGCACGTTATTTACATCAAGATCAATTACAGCTGTTGTCGGATCACAACCCGCCGCTGTTTTATTAAGACCTGCTTCTCGAGCTTTCATTCCTACATTAGGCGAAGCCATTGCCGCTGTCATACCGGCTAACAAGATGATGATTATGCTTATTTTTCTCATTTTCATATTCATTTTTAATATCATTAAAACTCAAGTAAAAAACCAACGTTAATTCTTCTAGGATTATTGAATCGTCCAGGATTTAACATGCTTGTATTATATAAATCGATGTAGGCTTGTTGAAATTGTCTAGTTTGCAAATACTGCACGCCTTGAGGCGATGTCAAATAGCCATCATCATCGCCAACGCCTGTATAACGATAAACCGAAATTGTATTTCTTGTGTTCAATAGGTTCTGAATGTTAGAATACACATTCAAATAGATTGGTCTACCTGATTTCATCACAGAACCATCTGCATTTTTAATAGCACCATAGGTTCCTAGGCTAAAGCTCTTATCAACGCGTAATCCGAAGTCGTACACCCAAGGTAATCTTGAACCATTGAGTGTTCCGATAATTGGCGCACTATTAAAATCTCCTCCTGTCAACGGCGTAGCCAATGACGAACGTGTATATGGTGTTCCGCTATTCGTTCTGAAGGCAAGATTTATCCCTGCGTTCTTGAAAGGATGACCACCAAAAAGTTCTGGCCCCATATTCTTATCTTCATAGCGGTAATCGATTGAGACATTCAAAATATGTCGACTATCAAAATCTAATGGTAATACACTGCGTAAATTGGGTTGACCTGACGACAACAACGATCGTTGCGACGTTGTATTCGATCCAGTTCCTTCAACAAATTGTAAGGTATAATCGACATTCATCCTGATTGGGCCATTCCTTCTAAAATCAAGTTTTACAGTCATCCCCTTGGTCGACGAAAAGTCTCTATTTCCATATGATTGATAGGTTTGAGGGTAAGCCAATAAGAACTGTTGCAACTGAATTTGGTTCTTACGTTCGTTGTAAAACGTTTCAATGGTAATAGCTGCTTTTCTTGATAATTTCTGTTGATAACCAAGCGAATACTTGATTGATTTTTCCATTCTCAAGTTAGCATTATTAATAGTTGCCTGTCTCTCACGCAAGAAATAATAATCATCAGGTGTTACAAAATTATTTCCTGATGGATTTTGGGTAACCACATCATAGTTACCATAAAATAAGGCCGTTTCAGATATTGGAAATGAGAATTGAATACGAGGTGATAATGCAACCTGAGGTTTATAATCTTGAAATGAATTAGCTGGGTTGAATTTCTTTCCTTTAATTCCATTCAAACTATCGATTTTAGTAACAAGCCATGGCTCGATAGGAAGCCCATTATTGTAGGTTTCCGATAAAATTGTCGGGTCAGAAATTTCCTTACCGAATGGATCAAACCACACATCGCCGTTTCTGTAACCAACCACTTTTGGTTTTGTAGATTGATTATTATCCACATAGACTACATAATCTTTACCAAATGAGTTTACTGCAGGTGCAGTTCCTTGTCCTTCAGGATCAGCAACCAATGAGTAGCTTCCAGCAGCGATATCACCAACTTTTCGCACGCCATAAAGTGAATACGCATCTTGAAGTACCTTCTGATTCGCATCATATCGGTCAACACGTAAGCCAATATTAAAATTCAAATCTTTGTACGAAAATTTATCAAGTATATAACCGAACATATAGATAGGTCTGAAAGCTCCTATAGGTCTTTCAAAATCGCCACGGGCATCTTTTTTGGTCCAGAAGTCATTAAAACTAGGCTGCCTATTAAGCTTCTTACCTAAATAATCATATCCAAAATAGGATACTTTATCATTCCCATTATCCATTAAATCATCCGCAGAGAACATATTTAATGAGAAGGTACTTGGGTTAAGATTGTCGATATCGATGTTGGTGGCATTATAGATATTGCCAAATAATTTTTTTCTTAATTCTTTATCTATTCTTGTCTGACCTACGGTATCAATCAATTGATCATATTTAATAGTATCAAATTGGCTCATCTGCACCACGCCAGCTGCTAATTGATCTTTTGTATACTCTGTTCCGTTAATCCAAAAATGTGGATTTTCTAAATCGAGGTTTTTAATATGACTGTTTGTATTCAATCGCATAAGGCTCCACAATGAGGCGGCTCCAAGGGCATATGAACTTGATGAACGTTGGTCATACCCTAATCCAAATTGCACATTATGCGTTATTGGATCTTTACGTGTCTTGTTTTTTGCACCTTGTTCAATATCCAGCGATGCATCCAAATTCAACGACACTTGGTCAGCAGACGAATAGTTATAGGATGATATTTGAGCTCCTGTACCAGTCCATAAGTCATAGGCAGACAAGGGACTATCCCCATTTCTCAAACCTGCAAAACTCTGCACATTGTTCACATTTCGAATACGTTGACCAGAATTAAAAATGGCCTTGGTATAATTCTCAAGTAAAGGGTTAATGCCACCTGGTGTAAAATGAACAGAATCCTCTATTTGCCCCAAATAGGACATCCCTACATAACCGTCTGTGGTTGCCGCTAGTCTGTAAACAGGCGTTCTGAATTGTTCAAATTTTCCTACATAGCCATAATCAAAAATATTTCTGCCGTGAGTAGGATTTTCTCCTCTACCATTATCTTTTTGATAAGTAACCTGCAAGGTATAATAGGCATCAGAGATGGCTGATTTCTTAGCGCCTTGCTTTTCAGTGCCGCTAGCCTTTCCTAATTTTTGTGTCAATCGCAAAAAACCTCTGACCGTCAGTGCCTCAGAAATTGAATTGGCTTCGGGAGCGAATAATGAATTGGCGAAACTATACCCTCTTCCTTTAGAGTAGACTGAATAAGTACCCAAGGTTACATTGACGTTCTCTGAAGGTTGAAAATCTAGTTTCCCTTGATAT
>CAIRSV010000189.1 GCA_903881265.1 uncultured Bacteroidota bacterium | reverse complement strand
ATGAAAGGGAGCGAAACGATTGGACAATTCATATTGACCGCACAAAGAAAAATGATATCACAGAATATTTCTTTGAATCAACTGTGAAGCTCACATTTATTTTCAGCATTGAGGTCTATGATAGAATGAGGGTTGTGTTCAAAGGCAACCAATTGTTGCAGGCGCAACTATACAGAACATTAAATGGCAACGTAAAAGTGAATAACTCAGCCACCTGGAACGGAAAGGCTTATATCATGAATAATAAAGACAACGAGCACAGTTCGTTGCAGCATCTGATTTATTTAACTACGGCAAATCTTTATTATCAAGAACCTATTAATATCAACGCTGTCTTTTCGGAGAAGTTCCAAAAAATGATTCCGATCAAACATGCCGGCAACAAACGGTATCTACTGGATTTGCCAAACGGTAATAAAGCGTATTATTCGTATGCCAATGGAATCTGCAGTTTGGTTGAAGCTGAAACCGACTGGGCTTCGCTAAAATTTGTGTTGATCAAAAAATAAGTACACATTAGCATCGAACACATTCAATCGTGATGGCAATAAAAACGCATCAGCAAATGACAATTAATTCATCATCTCGACAATCTTAGTCGGCTCGAGGTTGGCATTACGAATTGAAATAGTACGGGCGATCTGTTGAGCTACTTTGTCGATTGCTGCAATCGAAATCTCATCACCATTCAAGTAAGCAGGTTTTCCTTCATCGCCACCTTCACGGATACTCATCGTGATAGGAATTTCGCCTAGAAATGGAACTTCAAACTGCTCAGCAAGTCGCTTCCCACCTTCTTTCCCAAATATATAATACTTGTTATCAGGTAATTCAGCTGGAGTGAAATACGCCATATTTTCAACGACACCTAAAATAGGCACTTTGATTTGTGGACCATCAAACATCATAATTGCTTTTTTAGCATCGGCAACCGCAACGTCTTGTGGTGTGGTTACGATTACAGCACCTGTCACCGGGATGGTTTGCACCATCGTCAGGTGTATGTCGCCGGTTCCGGGAGGCAAGTCAATAATCAAGTAATCAAGTTCGTCCCACAATACATCTGTTACAAATTGTTTCAGCGCGCTACTCGCCATAGGACCACGCCATACCACCGCTTGCTTATCATCAACCAATAACCCTATACTCATTGCTTTGATACCCATCACCTCAATCGGTATAATCATTCCTTTACCATCTACATCTTTCATCATAGGACGCTCGCCACGAATTCCTAACATGATAGGAATAGAAGGACCATAAATATCAGCATCCATTAAACCAACTTTAGCGCCTTCTTTTGCTAATGCCAACGCAAGGTTGACAGAAACGGTTGACTTACCAACACCGCCTTTACCAGAGCCTACGGCAATGATATTTTTGACATTCGGCAAGACCATTTTATTATCCTTTCGATTACTAACAACATCCGCCGTAAAATTGACGGTAACCAGCGCATTTTTATCAACTAGAATCTTGACAGCATTTTCGCAAGCACCACGGATCATATCTTTTAATGGACAAGCTGGCGTCGTCAAGACCACTGTGAACGACACATTCATGCCATCAATTTCTATGTCCTTCACCATATTCAGGGTGATCAAATCTTTACCTAAATCAGGCTCTTGCACATTGCTCAGCGCCTCGATTACTTTGTCTTTTGTTATCATCTAAACTAATGTTAAAAGTCTGGGGCAAATGTACGTACAATTCAGCATTGTCAATCTTTTGCACTAGTTTTGTTCGGTGAAGAAATTTTTCTTTTTATGTGGCCTGCTGATTGTTACATACACACAAACAAAGGCACAATTCGGATTCGATCATATGGTGGAACTAACTGGTGTTGTGATGAGCGCCGACAGTTTACGTTACCTTCCTTATGTCACCGTCAATATACCTTCTAAACGAAATGGCACAACCACAACCGACAACGGTGTGTTTACATTAATTGCCGAAAAAGGCGATACCCTCGAATTTAGTAGTGTCGGTTACCGAAAGAAAAAATATATCATTCCGCTCGATCTCACGTCAAGTCGTTATTCAATTATTCAACTTATGTCGCAAGACACGTTTTACTTAACAGCGACCATCATACGTCCTAGAATTAGTCGTGAAGAATTTGATCGTGAATTCAGATCACGAGATATTCCAGATGACCAATTAGAGATTGCCAGAAAAAATACAAACTATCAAACGATGCGGATGATGATGGCTGTGCTGCCTCATGATGGACAGGAAAACCAACATGTCTATCAAAATATGCAAGCACAAAAAAATTATTGGGCAGGTCAGCAACCGCCAATGACCGTGTTCAGCCCCTTTGCGTGGATGGAGTTCTTTAAAGCTTGGAAACGGGGTGATTATAAACGGAAACGATAACACACATTCATATATTCACAAACGTTCTAAATCCAATCAATATGAAATCTATCATCGCTTTCACCCTCTTCTTATTGGCCTTCAGTTCATTTTCTGCGCAAGCACAACAAAGTAAAATCAGTCAGAACGAAGCAAAAAAAATAGCCGCCGAAATCAATCATTCGCTGGACAAATTAAATACGTCGATCGACAGCGTCAATTGGAATGCGCTAGGTATTTTGCTTAGTAAAACGATAGAAACAGTCGACAAGAATGCCGATGCGTTGGCAGAAATTGCTAGGCATATCGATCTAAAAAAAGTGGATGCGAATATAGAAAAGATGGCGACTAAAATTGGAACATCAGTTGATACCAAAAAACTCGAAAAGCAATTAAACGAATTGGGCAGCAAAATCGAGAAGGCCGTGCCAGCATCTAAGAAATAATTACTTCTTGCGCACGTTGGGTTTCACCGGGCGGTCATCTGGAATATCAGTATACTTAATACGAGATTGCCCCGTATTTTCCACCCAGACATTTTCATCAGGCTTCTTCGTTAGATGCGGAAACGATTTCATTTTCGCCAAAATATACAAGCTGTCGGTTTTGCTTAATCTAGTATACGAACTATCGCTCACCATATCATCAGCCTGATACTCTACTAAGCGTTTAATCTGTGTGGTTCGCGGTTCATAGAAGGTCCACATACCGTGTCGTATACTACCAACATCTGTTTTTATTTTAACTGGTCGAAGTGCATTCGTTACCGCATCTTCTACCATCACAGTATCATATACCTGCTTCGCATTCAAGGCTAGATAATGCCCAATACAATACAGTGAACCTTCGACATAATAACGCGATTCGCCATCTTTCAATCCCTTCTTATAATTCTCTTCCGATTCAAGTAACCCTTGCATAGAATAGGTTTTCCAGTTGCCATTTCGAATGCCATGTTCGAAATTACCTACTTCTATATTCCCAGGCTCTTCATAATGCGCAGGATGTTCGAGCAACCATTTACCTTGTTGTAAATTTCTACTGTCGAGTTTATTGATTGTATCGCCGTTTTCAAGCACTTCATAAGACACAATTTTCACCACTTCGACATCCGTTACCGGCTTGACAATCGGTTTCTTTTTTTGTGCTAAAAGAGAACATGGTAAAAGAAATACGACCAGTATTATCAGTTTACATAATAACAAGGCCTTGCTTTTAGTAGTTGGATAAATCATTGTGTTACAATATTAATTATTTCGCTCTAATAATAACGTACGGGTTAGTAATTTTAGCCAAATTCTATTCGCAAATGAAATTCTTATCTGTTATCCTCATCGCTATGCAAAGCATGGTAATGTGTGCACAATCGCCAGTTTCGCAACGCCTTTCTTCATTCAAACAACTTGAAGAAGAAGTGTCCCCGTTGAAACATATCAACTTCCGAAACATAGGCCCCACTATCATGAGCGGACGTGTGACTGATGTAGAAGTGAATCCCGAAAACACACATGAATTTTATGTAGCGTATGCAAGCGGAGGCGTATGGCATACACTCAATAACGGACAATCCTTCACACCTATCTTCGATCATCAAGCTACGCTTACCGTCGGTGATATGGCTATGAATTGGAAAGAACACACCTTATGGGTTGGAACGGGTGAGGTGAATTCATCCCGTTCATCATACGCCGGCACGGGTATGTACAAAACATCTGATACAGGTAAGACATGGACACGCTGTGGCCTCGATGAAAGTCACCATATCGGACGAATCGTTTTACATCCAAGCGATAAGAATACCGCTTGGGTAGCGGTACTTGGACATCTGTACACTAAAAACATTGAGCGTGGTATTTTCAAAACAAGTGATGGCGGCGTCACATGGAAACAAACCTTATTGATCAATGATACGACAGGCTGTATTGATTTGCTTATTGATCCATCATCACCCGATGTGCTCTATACCACGTCGTGGAATCGCACCCGCAGTGCATGGAATTTCAGCGGATGTGGTGAAGGCAGCGGCATCTATAAAAGCACGGATGGCGGCGATCACTGGGCCTCCATCACCAACGGAAACAATGGTTTCCCAATAGGTAAAGGTACGGGTCGAATTGGTATCAGTATCTGCGGTTCTAATCCGTCCATACTGTATGCACTGCTCGATAATCAAAACAATCAAGAGGAAAAAAAAGATGAAGAGAAAAAAATAAATGCCAAAGATCTCGCCGAAATGAGCACCGAGGATTATCTAACTATTGATACCAAAAAACTCAACGAATATTTACGATCTAATGGCTATCCTGAAAAATACACAGCAGAAGTAACCAAGGAAGCCGTAAAAAATAAAACCTATACCGTAAAAGATATTGCCGATTGGAAACTCGCCGATGCCGACGCTAATCTGTTTAACACGCCTGTAATCGGTGCTGAACTTTATCGTAGCAACGATGCTGGTAAAACCTGGGCTAAAACGCATAGCTCCCTTCTTGAAGGCGTCGTTTTTACCTACGGTTATTACTTCGGTACAGTAAGTGTATCACCCAACAACCCAGAGAAAGTATTTATAGCAGGTTATCCGGTTTTACTAAGTACAGACGGTGGCAAGACCTTCAAACAAATCGATGGCGAAAATTGTCACCCCGATTATCATCGTGTGTGGATCAACTCGAAAGACGACAACCATATCATTGCCGGTAACGATGGTGGTATCAATATCTCATACGATAGTGGCGAGCATTGGATCAAAGCCAACAACCCTCCTGTGGGTCAGTTTTATGCAGTGCAAGTCGACGATGCCAAGCCCTATAATGTGTACGGTGGTTTACAAGACAATGGCACTTGGACAGCCTCAAGCGAAACCGTTGAATCAACTGGATGGCATCAGAACGGACAATATCCATACAAGAATATCGGTGACGGTGATGGCATGCAAGTGCAAGTGGATACACGCGACAATAATACCGTGTATGTCGGTTATCAATTTGGCAATTATTACCGTAGCAATAAAAGCACAGGCGAAAGCGCCGATGTAAAACCAGTGCATGATATCGGACAAAAACCCTATCGGTTCAACTGGCAAACACCAATTTTAGTAAGCAAACACCATCAAGACTTTTTCTATATAGGTTCTAATCGTCTGCATCGTTCCTTACATCAAGGAACTCATCTCGAGGCCATCAGTGAAGACCTTACGGCCAATATCAACAAAGGAAATGTGCCTTATGCAACACTCACGACTCTTTGTGAAAGTCCGAAAAAATTTGGGTTGCTTTATACAGGCTCTGATGATGGTATGATCTATTGCAGCAAAGATGGCGGCAACAACTGGAACAATATAAGCAACACATTACCCCAACATCTCTGGGTGACGCGCGTTGAGGCAGGTATGTATCACGAAGGCAAGGTCTATGCAACATTAAACGGATACCGCAATGACGATTTTAAACCATATGTATACATGAGCAATGACTATGGCATGACTTGGAAACAACTCGGACTCAAACTTCCGTACGAACCGGTGAACGTACTTCGCGAAGACCCCAAAGACTCCACGATAGTGTATGTTGGTACCGATAACGGTTTGTATGTGTCCTTTGATAGTGGTGAAAATTTTATGAAATGGGAAGGGACACTTCCACGTGTTGCTATTCATGATATGGTAATACAGGCCCGTGAAAACGAATTGGTAGTAGGCACGCATGGCCGTTCGATTTATATTTCCAAGCTCGATATGATACAAGAATACCCGAAGGTCAAAGACAAGGAACTAGTGATGATGCCGCTTGGCGATATGACTTATAACGAACATCTCGGCCGCAAATCGTCGGCCTATGCCGAACCGCAAAGTATGAAATTGAGTATATCCTATTTCACAAAAGATACCGCAGCACACATCATCAGCATACTCAACAAAAAAGGAAAAATACTACAATCGTTGACAGAGCAAGCTACCCTTGGATTCAATACCGCCACATACGATATGAGTGTGATGGATACCAAAATCAAACTATTTTCACCTGCGCTCAGCAAAGCAGAAGATGATAATTATTATCTCATACCGGGCACGTATACCGTACAGATTGAAAATTCAAATGGACAAAAAGTAAGCAGCACCTTCATTCTGAAAGAAAAGAAAAATGAACACGAAGAAGATAACGAACGGGAAATGCAATAGGTGCATCTACTCTCTATCAAACAAGTAATTCACCATTCGCATCAGTCGTAAGAACCGAACTCATATAATCAAAATAAGGCCGCACGTTTTTATACATCGTGTTGACCTGTTTTAAAAAATCTGGTGATACTACTTCAGCGTCTGTAAAATGATGCCGTACAATAAATTGCTTATGACGGAGCAGCGCAATCGCTTCATGGTCTGTGGTGTATCCACGTGGCGCTGTAACTACGGTATCACCTTGCAAAGCACCAAAGGTAGACTTGATCAATTTCGATTGTAAGATCGAATTCCACTCGGTATAGTTATAATCAATATCCTGTCTAATGCGTTTTAAATCATCTGTCGTAGGGGCAAAAAATCCACAGGCTAAGAAGCAATTACCCGGTTTGATATTCATATAATAGCCTCCACGCTTCAACTTGGTGGCGCGTTTCAAACTGAAGGCAAAGCGCGGATTGTAGGGCGACTTATCCTTACTAAAACGCACATCGTTATAAATGCGAAACAAACTTTTCTTACCTGATTCCGTTTCCAATTCATCGTGTTTGTTCATCATCAATATCAGTTGATCAATAAAGACTATCATAGCAGACTGAGCGGCGAGGTATTGATCTTTATGATCAGCAAACCATGCACGATTATTGTTCTTGGCAAGATCCTTCAGGAAACGTAAGGTCGATGGTTGAATAGACATCATATTGATTGCAGTTTATTTTTTATGTAGAAAATATTTCGAGATGATTGATGATCCTTGCAATCATCTACAAACTCATACTATCTCTAAACTTCACAGCTTGTCGACGTGAAACCTCTATCTGTTCACCGCCTTGTAAGGTAACTTTTAATCCCCCATTAAAATGACTATCAATTTTTTGTATCATCAACAGGTTGATAATATGTTTTCGGTTGGCCCTAAAAAATACCTTGTTATCCAGTCGCTCTTCCAATGCATTCAACGATTTCAGAATAAGCGGTTTATTGGTGCCGAAAAACACCTTGGCATAATTACCGACACTTTCAAATAATCGAACATCGCCGAGTTTCACAAACCAACAACGCTCGCCATCCTTCACAAAAACCTGATCCTGCACTCCCAAATGATTTTTCTGTGCAATGATATCTTGCTCCATATTTTTTTTCACCTTTTGAATCGCTTCCGAAAGCCTTTTGGTTTCAACAGGTTTAAGCAAATAATCCAACGCATTAAATTCAAACGCCTTAATAGCAAACTCATGATACGCAGTGATGAAGATGACCTTCGGCGTATAGTCAAGTACCTCTAACAAATCAAAACCAGTCTTGTTCCCAGGCATTTGAATATCTAAAAAAATAAGCTGAGGTTGATGAATTTCAATTTTATCAATAGCATCCTGCACATTCACCGCCTCATCAATAATCTCGATTTCGGGAAAGTCCTTCAGTATTTTTTTTAGCTCGTTGCGAGCTAACCGTTCATCATCGACAATCATTGCTTTTATCATGGCAAAGTATTTTTATTGTATGTTTATTTTAATTCGAACATGAACCATATTCTCCTTTTCAACGATATCAAAAGAGGCCTTGTTGTTGTAGATGAGTTTCAAACGCTGCTTGGTTGAATTGAGTCCAAAACCCAATCTATTTTCATTTGGTTCATCCGCCTTAAGACATCCTGTATTGCTGACCCTTAGCTCCAAGATATGATGCTGATAAGTAGAACGAATGTGTACAATGCCACCTTGCTCTAACACTGAAATACCGTGCTTGACTGCATTCTCAACCAATGTTTGCAACATCATCGTTGGTATCTGCAAGGGCAATGAAGCCGGATCAATATCCTTACTAAACGTGAGTCTTTCTTCGAATCTAATTTTCTCTAACGCGAGATAATCGTTGACCAACATCAATTCATTTTGAAGCGTGTCGGTAATCTCTTGTTGCGTAATCGAACTACGCAGAATATTTGAAATTTGTGTGATGGCTTTTCGTGCTAGTGGTGGATTTTCATCAATCAATGCGCGAATACTATTCAATGCATTAAAAATAAAATGAGGTTGTAGATTCGACCGAATGGTTTTCAATTCAAGATCTTTCATCGCTGATTCCATTTTCAATCGTTCAATCAAATTACGTCGGTTATTCTCTACATACGTCCAAGCGAAATAAATAATACTCCACAAACAAAAGAGGACGCTCACAGAAATAAATGAACCAAGAAAAGACGTCGGGTCAAGTGTTGAAACTGATGTATCATAGAGTAGATACAGACCCATATAATAAAGTAGATTATAGACGACGCTTAACAACATAATCGCGGCAGTGACAATCGCAAGCAGTTTCTCTGTAGGTTTAGATGTCAAACCAGCGCTGAGGATATAATTGCGATACAAGTGACTCAATAAAAGTCCGATGAGAGCAAGCAACAAATTAATCATCAGAACGTCTTGCGAAAACTCCTGCGTAAGAATAGCAATATAAATATTGACGAAAGCAAAGCAAAGCCAGCCTGTGATCTGAAATAGCCAGTATTTTGAAATTCGGGGCACTTGACAAATGTACAGCATGTATCAAATTTGATCGGTATATGTTGATAAAAGGTCTCATCATTATATGAACGAAAAAGAACTATCATTCTCTTTATTTTAACGATTGCTATTAATCCTGAATGAATATATTTGCACTCAACTCCATCATGATGAATAAATACATTTTAACGCTGCTTGCGATTCTTAGCGTGTCGGTTTCAAACGCACAATCTTCACCCTCTTCGATGTTATCAAAATCGGCATATAGCATGCCTTCTCGAGATTATGTGATGATACAGTTTGGCTACGATAATTGGACCAATCATCCAGACAGCATTAAAGTAAACGGACTTGGTCGTGCCTTCAACGCCTATCTGTGTTATGATTTTCCGATCATGAAATCGAATTTTAGCTTTGCTGCCGGACTTGGAATAGGCACAAGCAGTATCTTCTTGAAGGATCAGCAGATTGTATTGACTGATACAGCAGCCTCGATTTCCTTCATTTCTGAAACAGAACCATATAAAAAATATAAACTGACCACCTCATACATCGAAGCCCCTTTTGAGATTCGCTATTTTGGTAATAAAGAAAATAGAAATAAAGGCGTCAAGATAGCACTTGGGTTGAAAGTAGGAACACTATTATCATCTCATACCAAAGGCAAACGCACGTTTAACAATAAACCTATTATTGAAAAGGTAAGTACAAAACGCTACGTTGAAACATGGCGTTATGCAACCACTGCTAGAATCGGATATGGTAATTTCTCAGTGTTCGGTTCCTATAACTTGGGTGGTTTATTCAAAGCCAATGCTGGACCAGAAAATGTAAGACCTTATTCGGTCGGTATTTGCGTGTCAGGACTTTAATTCAACGCACTGTCTTTTATTTTATTGCAGATTGGATTCTTCTTGAAAGCATCTATCCTCTTCATCGACCTTTCATCGATTTCTTTTGCAGAAACCTAGAGAGAATAGTATTATTTTGCATAAAAATTTAAACATGCGAAAAACCATTTTCTCATTACTCACGGTCATTAGTTCATATGCCGCGAGTGCCCAATCGGTGAATATAAAATTTACTGAGTACGATTTACCTAACGGCTTACATGTTATCCTGCACGAAGACCACACAATTCCAACTGTGGCTATCTCAGTATTGTATCATGTAGGTTCTAAAAACGAAGATCCTACACGTACAGGATTTGCCCACTTTTTCGAACATCTACTCTTCGAAGGAAGTGAAAATATCGAGCGCGGCGAATACATGAAACTTGTTCAAAACAACGGTGGCGTGATCAACGCAAACACTAGCTTCGACAGAACATTTTATTTCGAAACACTCCCTTCTAACAAACTAGAGCAAGGTTTGTGGATGGAAAGCGAGCGTATGCTGCACGCTAAAATCGATGATATCGGATTAGAAACACAACGCAAGGTTGTAAAAGAAGAAAAGAAACAACGCTATGAGAACACGCCTTACGGTCGCTTGTTAGAACAAATATTTAAGAACTCATATACCGTGCATCCGTATCAATGGACACCCATCGGCGAAGCGCAATATATCGATCAGGCGAAGCTACCCGAGTTTATGGACTTCTATAAAACCTTTTATGTTCCCGACAATGCAACCCTGTCAGTTGGTGGCGATATCAATATCACACAAGCCAAAGCTTGGATAGAAAAATATTTTGGTACCATACCAAGAGGCAGCAAGCCTATTGTTCGTCCGACAATTAAAGAGCCTGTGCAAACTGCCGAGAAGCGTGTGACCTTCTATGACAAAGTGCAATTACCTGCTGTGGTGTTTGCGTATCACGCGCCTTCACAAGGCACAGCCGACGCCTATGCCTTGGAAATGCTAGGTCAGATTTTATCTGAAGGAAAAAGCTCACGTTTACAAAAACAAGTGGTTGATAAACAACAAAAGGCAGTGGCTGCAGGAGCCTTCAGCTTGCCTTCCGAAGACCCGGGTATGACTATGATGTATGGCATCGGCAATATGGGTATAAAACCCGAGGAGCTTGAAAAAGCAATGAATGATGAAATCGAAAACATCGTCAATAATCCTGTCAGTGCGGATGAATTACAAAAATGTAAAAATCAAATTGAGAACCAATTCATTTCACAAAATCAACGCGTATTAGGCATCGTAGAAAATCTTGCCAACTACCATGTGTATTTTGGTAATGCCAACTTGATCAATACAGAACTTGATCGTTATATGAAAGTAACAGTGGCTGATATGCAAGCTGTGGCGAAGAAATACTTTACCAAAAACAACCGTCTTGTATTGTATTACTTACCAGACAGTAGCAAAAACTAATTTCAACAATCTCAATTAAAATTTAAATACATCTAGAAATGAAAAAATTCATTTTACATATAGCGGCCGTATTAATGATAGGTTCTTCTGCCTATGGCCAAACAATCGACAGAAGTATACGCCCTAAAGCAGGTCCCGCACCATTGCTTCAAATGGGAACCGCACAATCGTTCGTTTCTTCGAATGGGATTAAAGTGTATGTGGTTGAAAATCACAAACTACCTTCAGTATCCTATTCCATCGATTTCGACATTCGTCCTGAAGTGCAAGGCGATATGGTAGGCTTTCAAGATTTCATCGGTGAACTTCTTACCGCCGGCACTAAAACAAAATCGAAAGATCAGTTCAATCAGGAATTGGATATGCTGGGCGCAACCCTCAATATTGGGAACGGCGGCATTTACATGCAAACCCTGAAAAAAAATTCAGATAAATTACTCGCTCTTTGCGGAGAAGTATTGACTAGCCCTAATTTTTCACAAGAAGAACTTGACAAATTAAAAAAACAAGCTAAATCAGGACTTGCACAAAATCAAGACGATCCTGAAGCGATGAGCAGAAACATTACGTCGATTCTAAACTATGGCAAAAACCATCCGTATGGCGAAGTGTCAACTGAAAAAAGCGTTGATAAAATTACACTAGATCGTTGCAAGAAATTTTTCGAAACCTATTTTCGTCCGAATGTTGCGTATATGGCTATCGTAGGCGATATCACACTTGCTGAAGCAAAGGCTCAGGTGGAAAAGAATTTTGGCAAATGGCAAAAGAAGGCCGTGCCTGTAGCAACCTATTCGACACCCAAGCCGCCAACTGGCGCAGCTGTTGGGATTGTCAATAAATCGGGCGCGGTACAAAGCGTTATTAATGTCACCTATCCTGTGAACATGAAACAAGGCTCACCTGATGAAATCAAACTGAAGGTTGCCAATGGAATCCTCGGTGGCGGAAGCACAGGACGACTTTTCCAGAATCTTCGTGAAACACACGCTTGGACATATGGCTCATACTCGTCAGTACGCAGCGATGAGTTGCCTTTCGGAGGAAGCTTTTCGGCTACAGCCAATAGCACCACTTCTGCAAGCGATAGTTCCGTAGCCGAAATTTTGAAAGAAATGGAGAAGCTTCGCACTGAACTCGTGCCTGATGAACAATTACAAGGATTTAAAAATTATATGGCTGGTACGTTTGCCCTAGGTCTCGAAGATCCTAAAACATTAGCTAGATATGCAATCAATGAGAAGAAGTACAACATGCCGAAAGATTATTATAAAAATTATCTGAAACATGTTGAAGCTGTCACCGCTCAAGATGTGATGGATGTAGCTAAAAAATATATCACACCTGGTGTGGCGTATATCACAGTCGCTGGCGATAAAAAAATGGTTGCTGAAAAAATGAAAAAATTCGGTCCAGTTACCATCTACGATATGAACGGAAATGTGATGAACGATGCTCCAGCAGCAGCAATACCATCTAATATTTCGGCACGCAGTGTCATTCAAAAGCATATCGATATGACAGGCGGTACAAGCGCTTGGGAAAATGTAAAAGATATGACAGTGATCATGGGTATGGAAATGCAGGGAATGAAAATCAATATCAATACAACTAGAAAAAGTCCGAATAAATTATTGATTGATGTAAACATGGCCGGAAATTCATTGCAAAAAATTGTGTTCGATGGAACCAAAGGTTATATGACTATGCAAGGTCAGAAGAAAGACTTTGATGAAGAAGAAACCAAGCAATACGCCGATGAAGCGAATATGAGTCAGGAATTAGGTTATCTGTTACCTGATCATAAACTTTCGTTGAAAGGAACTGAAAAGGTTGATGATGCCGATGCCTATCAAGTAGAAATTACCAAGCCAAATGGCGATATAGTAATGGCTTATTATGATGTAAAAACAGGCTACAAAGTAAAAACAGAAGAATCAGAAGATGGTCCTCAAGGAAAAGTGACACAAGCCACTTATTTCCTCGATTATAAAGATGGACAAGGCGGGTTGAAATATCCTCAGATAATCAAACAATCTGGAGGCCCAATGGGACTCATGGAAATGAAATTGCAACGGATCGATATCAACACCAATATTTCAGATGAACTTTTCAAATAAAAAAATTAAAACCGATTCGAACGAGTCGGTTTTTTTTTAATTAGCTTTGATACACTACTAAAAAAAATACCATGCTAGACGTCCAACATTTGAAAAAGCAGTATGCCACTCAAAAGGCCGTTGACGATATTTCACTTACCGTAAAGAAGGGTTCGATCTTTGGTCTTCTCGGACCAAATGGTGCAGGCAAGTCGAGCCTACTCAGAATAATTACCGGTATCACCTTACCCGATGCAGGTACTATTCGCTTACATGGCGAACCTTTCGACTTAATCAAACATAGTCCCTTGATTGGTTATATGCCTGAAGAACGAGGCTTATATAAAAAAATGAAGGTCGGGGAACAAGCGCTCTATCTAGGTCAGCTTAAAGGTCTTAGCAAAATCGATACCCTACGCAACATCAAGTATTGGTTTGATAAACTTGATATGCAAAGCTGGAAAAATAAAAAGGTGGAAGACCTCAGCAAAGGCATGTCACAAAAATTACAATTTGTTATCACAATCCTACACAATCCTGCACTATTGATTCTTGACGAACCCTTCAGCGGTTTAGATCCTGTGAACAGTGCGGTCATTAAAGATGAAATTTATGCGCTTGCGCAAAAAGGAACCACGATTATTTTCTCGACACATCGTATGGAACAAGTCGAAGAAATCTGTCGCGAAATTGCCTTGGTCAATAAAGGAAAACTGATTTTACATGGATCGGTTGCAGCAATCAAGGAAGACTTCAAACAGAATATGTTTCAACTCGAAGTAGATCAAGCAATACAGGGTTATGAAAAAAATATCATAGCGCAAGAAGGGCATCACTATACACTTCGATTTGAAAACAATGAAGAAGCCACGAATCTGCTGTCGTATTGTTTAGCACAGCAATTAAAAATAAAAACATACAGCGAAATTCTTCCGTCGCTCAATGATATTTTTATCCGCTTGGTCGAAGGCGACAACGGTGGGGTACGACAATTTGATTCAAACTAACTAAACAACAATTTACTATGAACAAAATATGGCTCATCATACAGCGTGAATATATTTCACGCGTGAAGAAAAAATCATTTCTGGTTACTACGCTTTTAATTCCTATCCTGATGTTTGGGCTCATCGCCACGATGGCCTATATGGCCGCGAAAAGCGAGCAGAAAGAAGCCATCGCAGTGATTGACGAAAGTGGTGTATTTATCAATAAGATGGATACGAGCTCGTCATCCTATACAATCACATATATCGCAGATGACACACACGAAAACTATACAACACTGCTAGAAAAAAACAAGTGCGATATCCTGCTTCACATTTATCCATTCAAAAATGGATTGCCTGATAGTGTCAATATTTACAAAGACGGCGGTGTCAGTTTGAGTGCCAAAGAATTTATCTCTGATGACATGAATACAATTTATCAGATCAAACAAATGCAGGACGAAGGCATCGATAAAGAAAAAATTGACAGTATCAATAATTCGAGCATACGGCTCAAGAGTTTTGATTTAAAAAATAATCAGGAAACAAGTTCAGAAATTGCCACTATGATTGGATATGTCACAGGCTTTCTCATTTATTTAGTGATTTTAATTTATGGTATGGGCGTGATGCGCGGCGTGATGGAAGAAAAAACAAATCGAATTGCGGAAGTCATTATCAGCAGCGTAAGACCTTTTCAATTGATGATGGGAAAAATAGTTGGAATAGCGTTGGTGGGACTAACACAGTTTTTGTTATGGCTTATCCTCACAGGTTCACTGCAATTTCTGCTACCATTATTTATTCCTGAACTTCGTCAAGCGATGCACCCTAGCTCGGCAGCCGGCATGGATGCGATGAGTAAGGTGCCTACCTCCGAACTTGCTGGTATATTCAATTCATTATCCAATCAGCATTGGAGCTTGATTCTTAGTTGTTTTCTCTTCTATTTCCTTGGTGGCTACTTTTTATATGCTGCGATGTTTGCGGCTGTTGGCAGTTTGGTCAATGAAGATCAACAGGAAGCACAGCAAATGACCATTCCAATTACAATGCCTATCATCCTTGCTTTTTTTATTATGACATCAGCAATCAAAGACCCGAATAGCACCTTGGCTATTTTTGGTAGTATGTTTCCACTTACGTCGCCGATTGTGATGATGGCGCGAATACCTTACGGCGTGCCCGCTTGGCAAATTGCCACATCGATGTTGTTGTTGGTAGCGGGCTTTGTATTGATGACCTGGTTAAGCGCTAAGATTTATCGAACAGGCATTTTAATGTATGGCAAAAAAGCAAGTTGGAAGGAAGTCATTAAATGGATGCGATATCGTTAGGCATTTGACAATTCATCAATCACTATTCGCATTATTATTTTTCTTGTGAAAAATAGACACAGCACAAGACACGAAATCATAAAGGCAATAGCTGCATTCTTTTTCCAATTGGGTTTGTCAAATGTATAAGGTGCGCCTGCCTGATCTAATACCTGAAAAATAGGGCTTTCGGAAAGTAATTTAAATTTAGCGTTCTGATACGACGTAGCTGTTGTTGTATACAATTGCTCTATTTCTCGCTGCATCCGTATCAGTTTGTATTGCGGTAGTTGCGTGCT
>CAIRSV010000188.1 GCA_903881265.1 uncultured Bacteroidota bacterium | reverse complement strand
CCGGCGGGAATTGTTGACCGTGTAAACTCATAGACGATGAATTTACCTTACCCGCTTACCTTTTGGTTCAAGCGTATCAGTAGTTTTCGCTTGTTGTTATTTACGGCGTTTATTGATGATTCACTTACGTTAGCCATGTCACCCTGCCCCTTGACCCTCTCCGCCTGCTACTGGCAGATTCAGCATTCCCTCACGGGTTCGCCTACAGTTCCCTGCGAGTACGTTTCCCGACTGCTTCACACAGGGTGATTACTCATTCTGCATGTGTCGGTGGGGCCAACTGACGGCACAGTTGGTTCTGCAAAGAACAATTCAATTCCACGACCTCACGTCGCACCATCTATATTAACACATAGGGAGGTGCGAGATTCCGCGAAAGTGAGCAACCCGCCTTTTTTTTTCGTGCTTTACAATGCACTGGTAGGATTATTGTGTAAACGGTAAAACTTTGTGTTTGGTGATTTCAATATAGGATGTCCGCAAGTTATTGCGCTGTCAAGCGCACTCATACTTCAACAATTCATCGCAAGTCAAGCAACTGAACATTCTTTAGAATTCCTTTTTTCATATTCATAGCTTATGTTGATTTCACTCACTACATCCTCAGTAGGAACTATACCTAAGCTGTCAAATTGAGATTTTTGATGATCATCAATTAATAAAAGACATTCATCAACAATTTTTATGACAGCATCATTATTTGACAATTTTTTAGATGCAATAGACATTGATTTACGCCGATCAGGATTATTCACAAGTTTTTCAACCTCCTCAACAAGAGACTCTAGATTTTTACAATAAACGCCAGCATGGTTATCTATTATATGGCTCATATTCCCAAGTTCTTGACCAATTATTGCATCAAAAATAACTATTGGAAGACCAATAGAAAAAGCTTCACACATAGTGCTTGCACCAGGTTTAGCGACAAGAATATCAGCCGATCTCATTAAATCAGCAATAATATTGGTAAATCCGAATATTCGAATATTTTCATTTTTAATATTTTTTTCAATTCGATTATATAAGCATTTATTTCGACCACAAATAACTATTAACTGAATAGGTAATTTGATCTCGGCAAGCTTTTTAACGGTATCATATATTCGACCTAAACCATCTGCACCGCCAGAAATAAGAATTGTACATATATCTTCACGTAAACCAATATTGTGAAGTATAGTTTTTTTATTAATGTTTTTTTTAGCAAATGCCTTTAACACTGGATGACCAATTACTTTTATTCTCATAGGATCAACACCTTGTTGCAGAGCGATATCTTTTGCATAATCAGAAGAGACAATGCACAAGTCAACGTTTGGAGAAAAATTATGCGCATGAGGTGTTATTGGGTCGGTAATGACACTTACAAACTTTGCAGAAGTATTTTCATGAATAAAATGAGGCATCAATAAATTAAAAAACGGATGGCATGATATAAGCAAATCAATTTCTTTTTTTTGAAAATACCGCTCGACCTCGGATACAAAAACAATTTTAATAAGACGTTCAAGAACTCGCGTTTGCAAAACACCATTAGTCATATTGTAAAAAGAAGTATAAAGATGT
>CAIRSV010000187.1 GCA_903881265.1 uncultured Bacteroidota bacterium | reverse complement strand
AATCGTGCGCGTACCCATGCCTCTCAACTCCGCAAGGTAATGGACGAATTCGTACAATCCTTTGAGGATGCGGCTTCTGGGGTGGAGAATCCACAAGTGGATGTCTTGGAAATGAGTGTCTATGGCTTGCAAGAGCATGATGATTTTATCACTGAAACCATGGCTGAGATGCTGCTCAAACAGGAGAAGTATGAAAAGGCGATTGCCGCTTTTGAAAAACTTCGTTTGCTAAAACCCGAAAAAAGTGTTTTCTTTGCTACCCGTATTTCTGAAATAAAAAATAAATTGAATCAAATATGATTACTGTTTTAACAATATTGATGTTGATCGCCTGCGTTTTGTTGGTACTTTTCGTATTGGTACAAAACCCTAAAGGTGGTGGGTTGAACGCTACTTTCGGTGGCGTGAACAACCAAATTTTAGGTGTTCAAAAGACAACTGATTTCTTGGAAAAAGGAACTTGGTGGTTGGCTGGTATCTTCTTGGTATTGTGCTTGTCTTCTAACTTCTTCGTTCGTTCTACAAAAGGTGACGCTAAAGGTGCTGCTAAATCAGAAGTGATCGACGCTTTACCTAAGAGCGCTCAACCAGGAACAAAATAATTTTTTTGTAACGAATAGCGTCCTTTCCTTTTCTTCAAAACGAAGTGATGGAAAGGACGTTTTTTTTTATGCCCTATATGATTCAAATAGACAATAAGCTCATTAGTGATGATGTAGTCAAAGAACACTTTGCCTGCGACCTCAACGCCTGTAAAGGAGCTTGTTGCATCGCTGGGGATGGTGGCGCGCCTTTGTTGAAAGATGAGTTGTCGCAATTAGAAAAGGCATACCCCGCCGTAAAGCATTTATTAGGCGAAGAGGCGGTTAAAGTTATCGAGGCGGAAGGTTTGTATGTAGAAGATGAAGAAGGTCATTTATCTACGCCTTTATTGCCCAATATGGGCCCTTGTGTCTATACTATTTTTGATGAAAAAGGTTTTGCTTGGTGCGCGATAGAGAAGATGTGGAAGGAAGGGAAGGTGTCTTGGCAAAAGCCGATTTCTTGTCATTTATACCCAATTCGTGTAACGGAGTTGAGAAGCGGTGATTTGGCGCTCAACTACGACCGCTGGTCGATATGCGGCGACGCCTGCAAGCGCGGCGATAAAGAAAAAATACGCGTGTATCAGTTCTTAAAAGAACCAATCATCCGTCAATTCGGAGAAGAGTTTTATGAACAACTCGACGGGGTCTCTAAGTATTTGGATGAAAACCCGACATTGGATTGAAAAGTGAAAAGTGAAAAGGGGATACTAATTCACTATTCACCCCGATTGCAACGCTATCGGGATCACTATTCACCATTTGTTGTGTTTTTATTGGCCAATTGCCCACAGGCTGCATCAATATCTTTACCTCGACTACGGCGCACGCGCACGTTTACGCGGTTCTTTTGCAGGTAGGTGATGAATTTATCTAGGCTTTCATGTCCAGCCTTTTGGTAAGGGACATCATCCACCGTGTTATATTCAATCAAGTTTACTTTCGATGGGATACGACGGCAAAGTTTTACTAAGTTGGCTGCATCGGTTTCAGAATCGTTTACATCTTGGAAAAGGATGTATTCATACGTTATTGCGGTGCCTGTCTTTTTGTAGAAGTAGTCTAATGAATCAATTAATTCCTCTAAAGTATTGGTATCATTGATTGGCATCATTTTGCTACGTTTGGCGTTATCTGCAGCGTGCAAGGAGATAGCTAAATTGAATTT
>CAIRSV010000186.1 GCA_903881265.1 uncultured Bacteroidota bacterium | reverse complement strand
ATTGATACTAGTAAAGTAACCATACTCAGTAAAGTGAAAATGGTGAATATGGGGAATAAGAAATCAATTGTGTATCAAATAGTTTCTGAAAATGAAGCTGATCTTAAACTTGGTAAGATATCGGTATCATCACCAATCGGTAAAGGATTGCTTGGAAAGAAAGTAGGCGAAGTAGCCGAGGTTCAAACCCCCGGTGGTGTCCTTAAATTTAAAGTTCAAGAGATCACTGTCTAATCGAATCATTCAATCATAGTACCAATGGCTTCCATTTTTTCTAAAATTATTTCAGGAGAAATCCCTTCATTTAAGATTGCGGAAGATGAGCATTTTATTGCTTTTCTGGATACTAGCCCAATTGTTAAAGGCCATGTGCTTGTTGTGCCTAAATGCGAAGTTGACAAGTTATTTGAGGCAGAGGATGTCTACCTTTCGTCCATTCTGTTATTTGCAAAACCAATTGCCAAGGCAATCGAAATGAGTATGCCATGCAAGCGTTGCGGCATAAGCGTCATCGGATTAGAAGTGCCTCATGCGCATATGCATTTGGTGCCAATTAATACAGCGGATGATTTGAATTTCACGCGACCTAAACTGAGTCTGAGCACGTCTGAATTAAAAGAAATACAAGAAGCTATTCTTCGTCAACTTTAGCGCTCGGATTAATAAAACGGAACCCAACGCCATGGATCGTTTGTATTTCAATTTCAGTTTCTTCCTTAAGGTACTTTCTTATTTTAGTAATAAACACATCCATGCTTCGTCCTAAGAAGTAATCATCTTTGCCCCAAACTTTAGTCAATACCTCTTCGCGTTTGATGACTCTGTTGGCATTCAAACAAAAAAAGCGCAATAAATCTGCTTCTTTCTGTGTTAGTCTGACGTCTGTGTTTGGGCCTTTTACAGTTAGATTAGGAAAGTCAAATTGGGTCTGTCCTATCATGAAAATAAGTTCATCCGGATCAGTTCCTTTGGTGCGTTTAATAAATACTTCAATACGCAACAATAATTCTTCCATACTAAATGGCTTAGTGATATAATCATCACCGCCAGCTTTGAAGCCTGCAATCTTATCTTCCTGCATATTTTTTGCGGTAATGAATAAGATAGGAATATGTGTATTTTTTCGTCTAATCTGCGCAGCTAATGTAAATCCATCCTTCAAAGGCATATTTACATCGAGCAATATGAGATCATAAAAATTCTTTGAAAATTGCTGCCATCCTGCATTTCCATCAGTTGCATGCGTTACCTCATAGCCGCATTCTTCCAAGCTGTCTTTAATGACATAACCTAGTGACGTATCGTCTTCAACTAGCAGTATTTTTGTTTTTTGTGGCATGATGTTTTTTTAACTTTGATGAAATTTAGGTATAAATATACAAAATTCTGAACCTTTTTCTAGTGTACTTGTAACTTTTATATTGCCGCCGTGTTGTTTGCAAATTAGCTTGACATAATTAAGTCCAAGGCCGAAGCCTTTGACATCATGTAAATTGCCTGTAGGTATACGGTAGAATTTGTCAAATACATGCGCAAGATTTTCTTTGGAAATACCGATACCATTGTCTTTAAATGATATTTTGATACCATCTTTGACTTCGCTGCAATCGATAATTATATATGGTTTGTTGGTACAATACTTGATGGCGTTATCAAGTAAATTACTAATCACATTTTTAAAATGTAATTCATCAACAAATAGTTTAATGTCAGTAGGATTGATGTGCACAAGGATGTCGCCGCCTCTTGAACGAACCAATGGACGATATGTTTTATCAAGCATGGTTTGAAGCATAGGATTTAGTTCAAGTATTTCCCTGTTCAATTCAATGGTGTTTCGTCCACTTTTGGCCATTTGTAATACACGTTCAACTTGATTTGTCAGATGCGTTGTTTCATTATTGATGATCGTTGCATAATTAAGTAGACGCTCTGGATTATTGATTATTTTCGGATTCTTAAGTACCTCTGATGAAATTTTAATGGTTGCCAAAGGCGTCTTAAATTCATGGGTCATGTTATTTACAAAATCTTTCTGTATTTCGGATAAGCGTTTCTGCTTGAAGATGATTACAACAGCATAGGCAAGTATCAACAAGAAGACAACGAGGATGATAGTCGAGAAAAACCAGTTCGACATTTCTTTCGTCAAATAGGTGTTCAGATGCGGGAAGTGAACTCCAAAATAATTATTCTGTTTTTTATTTTTTGGGAACACGCTTCGTATGATATCCTTGCTATTTTCATCCTGATTGTGGCTGATATAACCGCTATACTTCATCTTTTCACTTTCGCAATCATACACACTGAATTCAAAATCTGTTTTAATTTGCTGTGCCCGCAACTCTCGCTTTAATAAACTTACCAATACAGTTGAATCTATCTTATCATTGATTTGTACTGTATAATACCTTGTGTCTACACGAGTGACAATGCTGTCGACAGGGCTCGTATTGTTATCAGCTTTCAGAATATAAAATGCCACGTTTTTCAATGCCGTCGTGACATTGATGTGGAAGGTATTTTTCTCAAGCTCATACGCTTTTTTGATCCATACATATTGTGTAATCATCATTAGAATCGCGCACAATAGTGCTAAAATGAAAATCGTACGAATAGTTTTATTACTCATAAGTGACTAAAATTACTTCTTTTTAATTCGATTCGCATTTTCTTTTATAAAACTGTCCCATCCACTGTATTTCGCTGTGTCGCCTAACACAGTGGATGTTTGGTAATAATGGCATAACGCCACCGCCACGGCATCTGTGGCATCAAGAAATTCAGGTTCGTCTTTGAAAGTAAGAATTTGCTGTAGCATTTTCCATACTTGTTCTTTGGTGGCGTTTCCGTTTCCTGTGATCGACTGCTTTATTTTTTTTGGCGAATATTCAGTCGCACTGATACCTGCTTGCATCGCTGACGCAATAGCCACGCCTTGCGCTCTTCCTAGTTTTAGCATGCTTTGTACATTCTTGCCGAAGAAAGGGGCCTCGATGGCAAACATAGTTGGCTTAAACACCCTATGTAGTTCAGATACCTTATTGTAAATCAATTGTAAGCGTACATTGGCATCTTTATATGTTGAAAGTTTCAACACACCCATTTCGATTAAGGCAGGCTTTCGATTTTCGATTTTAATAAGACCATAACCTAAAACGACGGTTCCCGGATCAATCCCTAAAATTATTTCTGTTTTGCTGGGCAAGCTGATTATTTTTACACAATGTTACAAAACAAAAATAGTAAAATTGTTTTTAAGACATCAATCGGTTTGCTTTTGTTCGTGTGGATGGCCTATTCGTTATGTAATCAGATAAAGCATCAGCCTGATCTCAAAAATACGCTTCGACAACTATCTGATAATGTAAAAAACGAAGGTGTTTTTTTACTCGGGACCGTGTTGTTTTTGATGATGATAAACTGGTTGATAGAGGCCATTAAATGGAAACGACTTCTTCGAGGAACTGAGCATGTTTCATTCGCACGATCGTTGCAATCTGTTCTTACCGGTGTTGCTGTGTCAATGATAACGCCCAACCGAATTGGAGAGTATATGGGGCGAATATTGTATCTGCGTAATGTAAACAAACTACAAGGTATAACCGTGACCATCATAGGAAGCTTTGCTCAATTGATCGTGACTGGTTTTCTTGGATTGATAGGGTTGTCCTATTACCTGATAGAAATTAAAAGCACAGTATGGCTCAAGGTGTTGCTTGTTGCAAGCATCTTGCTTTGCGCTTGCTTATCGTACTGTTACTTGCATCTGTCTAAATTCATTGGATGGTTTTCGTTGATTTCATTTTTGAAGAAGATGGTGATCTATCTTGAAATTGTCAGACGATTCAATCAGCATGAATTACTACGGATACTCCTACTTTCGTTTGGTAGGTATATGGTTTATACACTTCAACTGTTTATGTTGTTGACCTTATTTTTAGTGCGCGCCAATACCATGGATTTACTATGTACTATTTGGTTGATTTTTTGGGCCATGGCCATCGTACCTACGATTGCAATTGCAGAGATTGGAATACGAGGTGCAACGGCATTGTTTTTTTTACTACCATTAAGTACAAATCAACTAGGCATCGTTTCGTCAATCATCCTGCTTTGGTTTATTAATCTTATACTTCCTTCCTTACTAGGATGTTTGTTTGTGTATAAGATTAAGATTTACGGGGATGAATAACTACATGAACTATAGTGGCTAGAAATAGAACGTGCTTCGTCGATTTTTTTTCTACTCATACTCGTTCATCTAAGAAAATGCGTGATTGATTTTAATGCAATGCAAGTCTGTTTAACGAAATGTGATAGGCGTAAAGTAAAATGCCTTGACTACTATGCCAACTTACCAACTGCCGCTAGCGCCACCACCATCAAAGCCGCCGCCACCGCCTCCAAATCCGCCAAAGCCGCTGCTGCTATTATCATCGCCACCACCGCCAAATCCACCACCAAGGAGTCCGCCACCAAGCCAAGCACCGCCCATGCTTCCATAACCTCTGCGACTTACATACATATTGCCTGAATTTCTGCGAAAGAAAAAATAGATCATCAATGCGATGATGATAAAAATAAGTTTAAATAATGTAAAGCCTTTTTTCGATGTGGTGGCGTTCGGTTCGTCATTCGTAAACTCACCCTTGGAAGCTGCAATGATTGCGGTGGTGGCTTTATCGAATCCCTGATAATAATGTTGCGATTTGAAGTCGGGTACCATGTATTGCCGAATGATACGCCCACACGTAATGTCGGGCAGCACGCCTGAAAGTCCATAGCCTGGCGAAATATTTATCTTACGATCGTCTTTCGATGCGAGCAATAACACACCATTCTTTTTCTTCTCTTTTCCGATATTCCATTTACGCCCGAGTTCAAGTGCGTAAGCGGATACCTCCATGCCATCGAGGTTCGATACAGTTACGATGGTCACTTCATTCGATGATTCGTTTTCGAATTGTAGTAATTTGGTTTCTAATAAAGCCTCTTCATCAGGCGAAAGCATATCTGCAAAATCATTCACTAAACGAGGCGTCGATGGGAGGTCGGGTATTGCCTTATGTTCACCTGATTGAGCAAACACAGGTATAACAAGCAATAAATAAATACTGAGAATGAAAATTTGTTTTATATAGCGTGATTGTCTCATTTGCCAAATACGATTTCGTCAGGCAATTCATTTTTCTTCGCACCTTCCCAAGGAAAAAAGTGATTTAATTGTTTGCCTACTTGTTGAATACACGCAAGAATACCATTCGCATAATCTTGACGGCTAAAATAACTTGCCAATTGCTTGCTTTCTACTTGCCAAAAATTCGCTTCGATTTTATCGCAGATTGATTTATCGCCAAATAACGCAAAGTCTTTATCCTTGTAGGCAATATAAATCAATATGCCATTGCGGTCTGTCGTCTCGTACATTTTAAGTTTGTGAAACAATTCTCGAACCCGATCCAACGGATTCATATACGGACATTTGCTTTCTATAAATAAGCGAATTTCTCCTGACGTACTATGTTCGTTCGCCCTAATGCATGCCAATATCTGTTCGGTTTCTTCAGCCGATAGAAAGGGTTTGTGGGTTCTTAAAAAAAACATGATCTAGGTATGAGACGAATGAATAATAGGCAACTTAAAACGATACACTTGGCGCCTTTTGCGCAGCTTGGTCAGCTTCAAAGGTAGGTTTCATGCTCATATGGAACATACCTGAAAATACGTTGACAGGGAATTTTCGCACACTCACATTAAAATCTTTGACAGATGCATTGTAATCATTACGTGCCGCAGTGATGCGATTTTCAGTTCCTTCTAATTGCGTTTGTAAATCAAGAAAGTTTTGGTTGGCTTTCAATACAGGGTAGTTTTCTGAAACAACCATTAAGCGCCCCATAGCCTGACTTAACTGTCCTTGTGCAGCCTGAAACTCTTTTAATTTCTCGGGTGTTAGATTGCTGGCATCTACCTTCATTTGCGTTGCTTTTGCTCTGGCTTCAATAACATCGGTTAATGTTTGTTTTTCAAAATCAGCAGCACCTTTAACTGTGTTCACTAAATTCGGTATCAGATCCATACGTCGCTGATATTGATTTTGCACGTTGGCCCATTTTTCTTTGACATCTTCATCTTTTGGCACAAGTCCGTTGTATGAACTCCAAACCCATAAAACTAAGGCAGCTAACACTGCCAATGCGATTAATCCTTTTTTCATGTGTGTCTATTATTTATTGTTATACATTTTTCTATTGCAATGATACCATTCGATTTGCTGCACTGAAACTTGTGTGTGTGCGATTGCAACTGCCTTATTTGTTCAATGTCAGATAAGGTACAAGTCATTTATTTAGCTTATTTACAAAGAAAGTTAAAATAATGCTTTAAAATATAAAAAACTTGTAATACTTTTGGCCCATAAATAATAAAATAAAAATTATATGAAAAAAGTAATTATCCTCTCTTTAATGGTTGTTTCTGCTTTATCAGTAGACGCGCAAAGAAAAAGAACACGTACTGCAACCTCTCAAGGTAATGTTGCTCTTCACATGGGTTTCGGAATTAATTCTACAAAAGAAGATCCAGATGGAGATGCTCAAACAAAAACAACTGGTGTTAACTTCACACCATCTGTTGGCTACATGGTAGTTGATAACATGGAATTAGGTGTTAATTTTGGAATCACAAATGCTAAGACTGAAGATATTTACGATCAGGCTCCGGTATTAAATAAGTCAAACATTAAATACACGGATGTAAACTTCGGTGTATATGCAAAAAAATATTTCCCTTTAAACAACTGGTTCTCTCTCACAGCAGCAGCTGACTTAGGTTTATCAACAGGAACGTATCAAACAGATGATATCACTGGTTCTGTAACAACTACAGTTTCTTCTGAAACAGGTAACAGAAGTGGTGTTGGTGGTGCTATCAATTTCGGATTAGCCTTCACTCCATACAATGCATTTGCATTACAAGCTAATATCGCTGGTTTAGGCGTAAATAGCATGAAAAACGATCCTGATGGAACAAACAATACAATGAACACAACGAATGTTGGTTTCAATGTAAGACGTCAAACGGCTAGTTTAGATTTCGTTTGGTATTTAGGTCGTGGTCTTTGGAAGAAATAAGTTTTTAACCTATCATATTCAAAAAATCCCATTCATATCGAATGGGATTTTTTTATGCGT
>CAIRSV010000185.1 GCA_903881265.1 uncultured Bacteroidota bacterium | reverse complement strand
ATGATGGTGACTTAGCACAACAACTTTCACATCCTAGTCATAAAGTAGAAAAAGTATATCAGGTATTGTTAGATCGTCCACTTACACCGAAAGATGAAGAAGCGATTCGTAACGGCTTGAAATTGGAAGATGGTATTGCTACTGTTGACGACCTTGCATTTATAAAGGCTTCCAATCGCGCAGAACTTGGTATTGTAATTCATATCGGTCGTAATCGTATCGTTCGTCGTATTTTCGAACATCTGGGTTATACCGTTGAAAAGCTGGATCGTACCGTGTATGCGGGTCTTACAAAACGTTTATTACCTCGCGGTAAATATCGCTTGTTGAATGAAAATGAAATTTCTTTCTTGAAACGTCGTAGCTATAAGTAATCACTCGCTACCTTTGTAGTATAAATAATGGTGTGTTGAAAACGGCATTTAAAATAGCGTTGGTTGGTAATCCGAATTGCGGGAAGACATCGCTATTCAACTTGCTTACCGGATTGCGTCAGAAAGTGGCCAATTATCCGGGTGTTACCGTCGATAAAAAGACGGGAGAATTCGACCTTGCACCAAATCAACATGTGGAGATCGTTGATCTTCCCGGTACCTATAGCTTATATCCGCGGTCCCTCGATGAATTTGTCGCCTTCGATGTTTTGTTGAATCGTGATAATGAATCGCATCCTGATCTAGTGGTAGTCGTAGCCGACGCTTCTAACCTTAAGCGTAATTTATTGTTCGCCTCGCAAATTATTGATTTGCGTATCCCAACGGTAATTGCCTTGAATATGTTAGATGTGGCCGAGCAACAAAATATCCATATCAACCTGCAAGCCTTAAGTACAGCCTTGGGTGTACCAGTTGTGGCGATTAATGCAAGGAAAGGAGCCGGAATTGAAGAGTTGAAGAAAGTAATGTCTAAAACGAAAGAAGCTGCCAAAGCTGATTTCATCGATCTTTCAACACTTCATCCTGCACTCGTCAAAGAAATTCAAGGGATAACACAATGTTCAAGTGATTATGCTGCCTTACTAACGGCGCATCACTATATGAATATCTTTTGTCTAGATGCTAAAACGAAAGAACGTGTTCGAGCAAAGATTCAAGAGCATGCCTTCAAACACAGTGTGATACAAGGCGATGAGACACTCCTTCGTTACGAACGTATCAACCAATTGCTTTCTCAAGTAAGTGATTCTAAACCTTCACAAGAACCACACGACCTTGGTAAAATTGATAAAGTTTTAACGCATCCTATCTGGGGCTACATTTCTTTTGTGGCTATCATGTTTGTGATGTTCCAAATCATCTTCTCGGTTGCCTCCTATCCAATGGATGCTATCGATAGCGTTTCGGTTCAATTGCGTTTGTGGCTGAGTCAGCAATTGCCAAATAATATCTGGACCGACCTACTGAATAACGGGCTTATAGCAGGATTAAGTGGTGTGCTCATCTTTATTCCGCAAATTATGTTACTCTTCGGCATGATAACCATCCTGGAAGATACCGGCTATATGGCGCGTGTCTCATTTATGATGGATAAGCTCATGCGTAAAGTAGGTATGAATGGCAGAAGTGTTGTGCCTTTAATGTCGGGAATGGCTTGTGCAGTACCCGCTATTATGAGCGCTCGTACCATTGAGAATCGTAAAGATCGATTGATTACCTTATTCGTAACGCCGCTGATGAGCTGCTCTGCTCGATTGCCTGTATATACTTTGTTAGTGAGCATGTTAGTGCCGAATGATTATCTTTTTGGCGTAATTAGTCTGCCTGGATTGGTGATGCTCGGGTTATATTTTTTGGGATTCATCGCTGCTATCGTCGTGGCTTTTATTATGAATCT
>CAIRSV010000184.1 GCA_903881265.1 uncultured Bacteroidota bacterium | reverse complement strand
TACGACTGGATGTCTATCGCCCCACTAGCGGCATCCAAGGCCTTGAGCATAATTTCGGTGGGTTGGGCCCCCGATACTGCAAAGCGCTGATTAAAAATAAAAAAGGGCACGCCGCTGATGTACTGCAATCACAAACGTCCAATATGATTTGTGTTTAATCAAATCATATTGGACGTTTATTTAGCGTATTAGTGCGGTGATGCGATTTATGACTGTCTGAATGTATATTTACGGAGTAGCTAGATAATAGATACAATTCGTTGACATCACAATAGCGACACTATCATTGTCAGCTTTGTAGAATTTGTCGTCTGTGAAAAGTTTGTATGTGACGGTAATGGAATCTTTATAGTCTTTTTTGTCATTTTTTGACGTGAAGTAAAAATCCATCTGGAAATCTTTTTTGTTACTATATAGCACACCTGAATATTTCACATCGTTAATGACGGTATTGTATTCATCTTCATAAAAGGATTGAATGGCACGACTTACTTGGTCTCGCGTGACTTTACCGAATAAAGTGAAGCGGTTAATTTGTTTCATACACATGAGTGAATCTAAGCGATCCTTATCTTTGGATAAATCTGCAATTTCTCGTGTTTGTGTTTGTACTTTATTATTGGCATCAAGTAATTGAGTTTTTGTGCTAGAAATAGTATCATTCAGCGTTTTGATCTGCGATGATTTTTCCTCTACTTGTTTATTTACGCTACTTAATTTAAGGTCAAATGCCTGATTTTTTTGATAGAGTGTGAACCCATAGTATCCGACACCACAATTTGCAATCACACTAAATGCACACAAGATACTCACCAGAATTAATGCAATGCGCATATAAATCACCTGTCTAGATTAACAATACTCCAAGACCAATACAATTAAAATAAACGAGCAGGGCTGTTGCATATATGATTGAGATCATATATGCAACAAAAAAAGATAGTTGATATTTATCTGAAATTATCTTTATAACTGACAACGTATGGCCCTCTATCATAACCAAATTCAATCAACCGATTGTCTTTGACTATAACATTTTGCCAGACGACAGCATCGTTTACACGAAAATCAACAGTATAATCGTTGTCATAAATGTCGACATAATAACCTCTGATATCGCCACTTTTTGCTTTAGAGATGTTATCACTACTATCAACATAATAAGCCCATTCATTTTTACCGACTGGTGATACTTCGAATTTTGTTACAGGAGATCCAATATTGAATTGTACGAACACCAAAATAGTTGCAGTTTTGACCGGTGTTGTGGTTGCGGTGGTTGTATCTGTAGCAGTCGTCGTTGTCATATTTGAGGTATTGCTCCCAGTTTGGGATAAGAATTCATTCCCTAACAAACCCAACAATACCTTGTATGGTTCAGGTTTATTCTCATGGTATTCAAATCGGGCGCGCTCAAAAATTTGCACTTCAACTTTTTGACCCTCTAAATCCCAAAGCATATTATAAGACAGTGGTAATCCAAATAGGGCAAGACTCTCTGCTTCAGATATGTTGCTATTCCCATCGAGTTGCAGACCATGAGTTTTCCAGTAATAAAGAAAAGCTCCACATACGAATTGTCTGGTCTCAGGAAACCATTTGCAATACTTGCTATCTTTTAATAAACCACCATCTGACCATGAGGCAGTATTGTAATCTATTTTCTCACGTACATCAGATGTTTCTGCTCCAAATACTTCCATCATATTTAAGGCGCCAACACGGCCTATTAATACGTCATAAGGATAATTGTTTTCTGGATGTAATTCGAGACGATTCCGTTCGAAATTTTGTGCCATGAATATTTTGCCTTCGATATTTGTTGCTTGAAGGCTTGAGGTCGGAAATCCAAATACCGGTAACCCACCATTCAGTTCCCAATATGAACGAATTCGACCATTGATACAAAAGCCTGTTTCTGCAAAGCAACGATCACTACTCGCCGCGTGAGTTGCAGTGCTAGGTGCAAAAATTAGTGAACACAGAATCATAAACGCAATTGCAAGCGATTTGTACACAGTAAACTCCTATTATTTTACATACGACAATGACCTTACTATAGTACAGTAAAATAAAACACGTATTACGTAATTTAAAATTACAAAATGATGACAAAACCCTCTCGTGTAATTATCAAGAGGGTTTTGCGCTATTTAAAAAGTATGAAATTAAGTGCTACGACTGGATGTCTATAGCCCCACTAGCGGCATCCAAGGCCTTGAGCATAATTTCGGTGGGTTGGGCCCCCGATACTGCAAAGCGCTGATTAAAAATAAAAAAGGGCACGCCGCTGATATTGAGGCGCTGGGCGGT
>CAIRSV010000183.1 GCA_903881265.1 uncultured Bacteroidota bacterium | reverse complement strand
GTTTTTTCAATTTTGTCAATACTGCTTAATTCACCTGTTGCGTCAAAATTGAAAAAAGCGAAATCCATCAACGTGAATCCCTTATCCTTACTGTCTGTTGTGCTAGTTGAACCGCCGCCAAAACCACCGAGTTTTCGAATCGCACCAGTACCCGTATTGTCTGCACTATTCGATTTTCTCCAGGTTTCTCCAATCACCATATAATTACCATCCAATTTTTGAATGATATCTTCTACAAGGACCTTGGTTCTTCCACCGAAAAGATCACTTGAAAAGTCGCCTTTAATTTGATCCTTCACTTTTTTCCAACTTGATTTACTGAATTTGGAGATACTGCCATTCGGTGCAATCAACGCAAAAAATAAACCATCGGAGTTTTTATCATCATACTTGCCATCTTTGAAATACATGCCTCCTGTGGCTACCCCGCCTTTCTCATCCACTCTGATGAAGTCGGGATATGCACCATCATCTTCATTCACTAACGCTGTTGTATAGTTGGCATTGCCTGTTTCCAAATTCAACGACTGCACACTATACGTATGTTTGTCGCCCATTAAGGCATTGGCTTTTTCTTTACGCAGTAAAATTAATTTAGTGGCAGCAAGTTTGCTGTCTTCAATACTCCAAATTCCTTTTTCAGGGAAAAAGGATGTTGTCCATTTAATCGTAAGATCTTTGTCAACTCGTTGAATTTCATACCCAAATTTTTTCTCTTTTTCTGGTCGAACAATCACAAACTCATCTTGATTGACGCCGTGCACATCAGGATAATTATCAGGTGTCAATAAGGCGGCACGAACATCTTCTTCTACAGTTTGTTTGATAATGCTACCATTCTTGTCCAAGGTTACCATCGTGCGTTTTTTCTTAGAGAGGTCGGCAAATATGAAGAGAAAGTATTGGCCGTTGAATGCAGACGCAGCTAGTTCGGAGTTCTTGGAGATTTCAATTTCAGTATTTTTTATTGACGTTAAATTTTGGTCGTATATGGCGAGGATAAAATTGGCCATGCCTTTGTTATCGGTCTTTTCTCCGAAGTAAAATGTGTAATAGAATTCACCGTTAATAGATTTAACGCCGGAAAATCCGCGCGCAGAAACCCCTTCAATGGTTACCTCTTGAGCTTGCAGTAATATCGTACTTAGCAACAGCACGAATGATAAAATGGTACTTTTCATTATTTTTTTTGGCAAAGGTACTTCAAGAGTCGTGACTTCAGTTGACATGATAGAATAACTTATAAAATAAATGATAGGTCATTGACAAGCGATAAAGAATCGTGTATTTTTTTAATAAAATCCTTCCAAGATGGGGACTAATTTGAAGGCAGGAATAACACCCGATGCGCGCCAAACTTCCTTGCCTTGTTTGAATAGTACTAAGGTTGGAACGCCCTGAATATGGTATTCTTGAGCAAGCTTCGGGTTTTTATCAATATCTATCTTGTAAATCGTCACCTTGTCCGTCACCTTGGTTTTAACTTCCTGAAGGATGGGTTTCATGGCCTTACAAGGACCGCACCATTCGGCTGAAAAATCGATCAGCACTGGTTGTTTTGATTGAATCATGGCACTAAATTTCAACATATTATGATCGGTTATTTTTTAATAAAACGTGCTTATAAATCCATCGAGTACCTAGGTAAGCAATGACAATCACACTGATGGATGATGCGGGCATAAGGATGGCAGCTACCACAGGTTTTAAATGAGCACTCACTGCAATGCTTATGCCTATTACATTGTAGAGCAATGAATAGATAAACGTGCCAATGATTAATTTTCTGACACTCTTGCAACTTTGCATGAACCTGAATAAATCGCCTGTTTTATGGGTGTTCAAGATGGCATCCGATGCCGGCGAGAATGAAAAATGATCATCCACGACAGATATGCCAACATCGCTTTGTTTTAATGCACCTGCATCATTGATACCATCGCCTATCATTAAAACATGTTCGCCCTTTTCTTGTAATGATTTAATGTAATCAAGTTTTTGTTGTGGCGATTGATTGTAGAGTAGGGTAGTGCCTTCAGGAAATAAATGTGTCATTTGCTCGTAAGAAGATGCATTGTCGCCACTGAGCAAACTCAACGAATATCCGCCGAGTTGTTGTAGTAATTCAGCAACGCCCGGTTTTATGCTGTTCGATACGATGTAATATCCTTGTTTGAGTCCGTCAATACTAAAGTAGGCAATCGAACCTTGCTCGTTTCTGATTTCTGTCATACCCACAAATGAAGCCCTGCCTACTTTAATATATTGATCGTCAAACCAAGCTTCAATGCCCAAGCCAGGTGCTTCTTTGATATACTGAATATCTTTTCTTGGAACTGACGCATAATATCGTGCAATAACTTTACTGAGTGGATGTGATGAATGATCCATCACAGAAAGTACAGACTCAACATCGTCTTGATGGCAATTTGTACTGATCAACTTAATTTCTTGCTGTTTGATTTCTGATAAGGTACCTGTTTTGTCAAAAACAATATGATCAATAGCATTTATTTTATTGATAGTATCTGAATTTTTTACAAACATGCCCTCGTTTGAAAAGAGTGCAATGATAAATCCATAGGTATACGATGACGCAAGTAATAGCGTACAAGGACACGCTACGATAAGCACTGCGGTCAAGGCATTCCATGCATGTACAGGGTTTGTTAGTTGCCAGTAAACGAAAGCGATACAAGCGATAGTCAAAAGCACAGCGGAGAAATATTGGCTAATGGTTTCAACAAACGTCGCCGTTCTCTCATCCCTATTTTTTAAGGCTTGATTATTCCATAACGCGGTGAAACTATTTTGTGAAAAGGGTTTGATGGTCAACACATCAATAGCGGTATCCAATACTTTACCACCAGCATAGATAATTTCACCGATATTGACCATCGTTGATTCATTTTCACCTGTCACAAAACTATAATCGATGGCTGTTGCTTTTGAACTGAGAAGACAATCAACGGGTACAATTTCTTGATGATGAATTCTAAGTAAATCACCTTCCTTGACGTCTTGTATTTTCTTCGCCAATGAAATCCCATTGTTTATGGTCGTTACGGAAATTGGAAAATAGGATTTATAATCGCGATTAAATTTTAAGGTGGTAAAGGTTTTAGTTTGTAATGATCGTCCTAGTAGCATAAAAAATACGATGCCACTCATACTGTCGAGATAGCCTGCACCTGTATTACTTGTGATTTCATACAGGCTTCGCACAAACGTAATCG